>JAWOIM010000033.1:0-18272 GCA_046484685.1 Chloroflexota bacterium
TAGCCCGGTCGGTGGTATAAATGTCTTCGGGGTCGCCGCTGAGGGCCACCCAGCGGAATGGTCCTTTACCTTCACAGAATAACGGCCGTATATAAGCCGGAATAAAACCGGGATAGCTAAAGGCATCCTCTACCCCTTCATCATAGGCCCGCTGCCGCAGGTTGTTGCCATAGTCAAAAACAATGGCACCCCGCTTCTGCATCTCCACCATCGCTGCACACTGTGTCGCCATGGAGTGGGCCGACAGCCGGGCAAACTCAACCGGGTCCTGCTCGCGCAGCGTTTTGCCTTCTTCAAAGCTCAGCGTGTGGGGAAAATAAGCCAGGAAGTCATGGGCCGATGTCTGATCCGTCACCATATCAGGAATCATACCTCGCTGCAAAAGTTTGGGAAAGACGTCGGCCGCGTTGCCAATCAGGCCAATTGAGCGCGGCTGCCCCTGCTCTACATAATGCTGTACCCGCTGCAGGGCCTCCTCCATATCCTCGGCTACTTCATCAATGTAGCGATGATCCAGCCGGCGCTGCGCCCGCCACTCATCCACCTCTACAACCAGACCCACGCCGCCGTTCATCGTGATGGCTAACGGCTGCGCCCCGCCCATTTCGCCTAAACCGGCCGTCAGCACCCATTTGCCTTGCAGCGAGGGCCAGCCTGCTTTTGTAGCCGCGGCGGCAAAGGTCTCATAGGTACCTTGTAAAATGCCCTGCGTACCGATATAAATCCAGCTTCCGGCTGTCATTTGACCATACATAATCAATCCTTCTTTTTCCCAGCGGTCAAAATTCTCCTGAGTGGCCCAGTGAGGCACCATGTTAGAATTGGCAATCAAGACGCGGGGCGCATCGGCGTGGGTGCGAAAAACGGCCACCGGTTTGCCGCTCTGTACCAGCAGCGTTTCATCATCTTCTAACTCGCGCAGGCTGGCCAGGATAGCATCAAAGGCTTCCCAGTTACGGGCCGCCCGGCCTCGGCCACCATAAACAATCAAATTTTCGGGATCCCCGGCGACTTCCGGGTCCAAATTATTTTGCAACATGCGGTAGGCTGCCTCTTGCAGCCAGCCTTTGCAGTGCAGGTCAGTACCAATAGGGGAACGAATAATACGAGACATAAGTCACTCCTTTTGTGTCATTTGTACTATTGGGAATAGTCCTTTTATCCTGTCACACTCAATCTACATGTTCGTCTTTGCGAGCTATGTTATAATCAGTTGGAAAAAATTGAGCAACGTTTATCCTAGTCGGCATTATCTTAATTCATGTTCTGAAAACTTCTTCGTAAGAATAGCGTGGTACTGTCCATTTTTCGCAAAATCGATCGTCTGCTGTCCCAGGCTATACGATAATAAAATCTGAGCGGATAACAGCAAGAAAATTCATGAGTGGCGAACGTATCCTGGTCGTTGATGATAGTAAAGAAATGGTAAAGCACCTGACAGAACGGGTGCTGCCCGCTTTTGGGTACAAGACGCTGCACGCCTTTGATGGCCAGACGGGACAAAAGCTAATCCTGGAAGACCAGATAGATCTGGTAATGCTAGATTATAATTTACCAGAAATGACCGGTCTGGACATATTACGCTGGATGGCCCAGGAGTCTATCAGCACACCCGTTGTACTAATGACCGGCTACGGATCAGAACTGAGTGCCATTGAAGCATTTCGTTTGGGAGCCAAAGATTACCTGATCAAACCTTTCACCATTGATGAAATTGTAGAAACCATTGACCGTGCCCTGGTGGAGACAAGGCTACTGCATGATAAGCAGGAATTGGCCGAACAACTGCGCCGCGTTAAAGCAGAAACCAGCCGCCAGCATCAAGAAATAGAAACCCTCTTCAACATTGGTAAAGCCATCACCTCTCTCTTAAACGTTAACAAAGTTCTGGAACGGGTTCTGGAAGCAGCCACCGAACTGACTAACGCCGAAAGCAGTATGATCTGGCTCTCTGATGAGAATGAAAAAGAAACATACTTACAAGGCTATAATCGGCAGAATACAACGACCGCTGACACGGCACAAAATTTCGTAGAAGATGTGCTGGTGCAAGAAGTCATGAAGAAGGGACAACCGGTGCGCAAATCTGCATTTTCCGGTGACGGAATTCGCTTGCGAACGGGGCTTTTTGCCCGGGCCGTTTTGTACGTACCGCTCAAACTGCGCGGTTTCACCATGGGCGTACTGGGCGTTACCAACTCTACGACTTTGCACTCATTTAGCCGCCGTGACGAGTTTTTACTCGCCTTTTTAGCAGACTACGCGGCTATTGCTCTGGAAAATTCTCGTGTATTTCAGGCCGCCGACAAGGCGCTGGCGGGCGGCCTGGATGAGCTGAACACCCTCATTGAAATTACACGCACCATTACCTCGTCACTTGACCTGGATGAAGTCATTCGTCTGACGATTAAGCAGGTTCACGATAGCTGGCACATAGAAGCTTCCTCATTATGGCTGTTGGATGAGAAAAATCAGCATTTGATGGTATTGGCCAACGTCGGTACGCCAAAAGAAATTTTGTCCAAGTTCAAAGTGCCGGTCGGCAAAGGGTTTGTGGGCCATGTGGCTCAAACTGAACGCTGGTTGTATACCAACGATGTGGAAAATCATCCGCTTCATTATCGTGACGTTGACGCAACAACAAAGTTTGAAACGCGCTCTATTTTGTGTGTTCCCCTGCTGTCCAGAGGTCGAGTAATCGGTGTTTTGCAACTGCTAAATAAACTAAATGGCGATTTTGATGATCAAGATGTGGAGAGAGCTATTTCTATTGGCGCAGCCGTAGCCATTGCCGTTACCAACGCCCTGCTTTACAAAGAAGCCGAAACTCGTAAGCGCCACCTGGAAGTTACCCTGGAACATAATGACAGCCCGATTTTGATCACAGATGAGAAAGATCGTCTGCTGCTGCTTAATCAACAGGCCCGCTCACTCTTTAATTTAACTGAAGATGCCCTGGGCCGGCCAATTGCTGAGTTGTCGCAGTTATCTGCCTTAACCTTGCTGCTACTGGGGCAGACAGAAAAAGCCGAGTCTTTTAATAAAGATATTACAATGCCTGACGGCACAATCTGGCTGCCCCATCTGGCGACGATTCCCAAACACGGCCGTATTTTGATGCTGCAAGATATTACAAAGCTGCGTGAGTTAGATAAGGCTAAAGATCATTTTGTGGCCAGTGTATCGCACGATATGCGGGCCCCATTACATTCAATTATGGGTTTTGCCGACGGCTTAAGTGACATAGGGCCCTTGACACAGGAACAAACGGTATTTGTTGATCGCATTATCAACGGAGCCAAACAAATGGTAGATGTGGTGGATGGGCTGCTGGAACTGGCACACATCCATTCAGCGGCCTGGTCCTATGAAGCGTTCGATCTACTTCAGCTTGTGCGAGAGGTAGTTGATGAGTTTCAGGTACAGGCCATGGAACGGCAGATAAAGCTGAAGTTGTCTGTTCTATCGAAGCCTGCCGGCCCGGTACAAGGTGCATCAACCCAACTGCGGCGAGCTATTAGCAATCTGATTGATAACGCCATCAAGTATTCAATGGCTAATCAACAGGTTGAAGTACAGGTCGCGACTGAATCGGAGACGGTGTTGGTAACGGTTGTGGATGAAGGACGAGGCATTGTCGCCTCTGACTTACCCCATATTTTTGATAAATTCTATCGGGGTCGCAACAGCAATGGCCAGGGAGGAGTAGGCTTGGGCCTGGCTGTGGTCCAATCTATTGTACAGGCCCATAACGGTGTCGTTTGGGTAGAAAGTAATGAGAAACAGTGTGGCAGCCGCTTTTTTGTCCGCCTGCCTTTTGTTCAGCCTGAATAAGCCGACAAAAAAACAGAATCCACCACGGCAAAATAGTGCAAAGCACTCCCTCCCAGCACAAACAGATGCCAGACCCCATGACTATAGGCTATTTGGGGCCGGGCATAAAAAATAACCCCCAGAGAATAAACAATCCCCCCTAATATTAGCCCCCACAATGCCTGCGGTGACAGCAGCGGCACCAGTTGCGGCAGCGCTACCACACACAGCCAGCCCATTAGTAAATAGCCCACCGTTTCGGCCACTACATGCCGGTCTAAAAAGAAAACCTTATAGATAATCCCCAGCCCGGCCAATCCCCAGATAATAGCAAACAGCACCCAGCCCAAGACGCCATTCAGCACTACCAACAAAAAAGGGGTATAGGTCCCGGCAATCAATAGGTAAATAGCCGCATGGTCACAAATACGCAGCACGCGCTTGGCCCGGCGATGTTGAATCATATGATACAACGTGGAGGCCAAATATAATACAAATAAAGAGGTGCCGTAAATGCTCAAACTAACAATACGCCACACGTCCCCATAGGTAACAGCCATCGCCAACAAAACAATCAGCCCGGCCACGCTCAACAATGCGCCCACGCCATGGGTTACGCTGTTAACTATCTCTTCTTTCAAGCTGTAATAAGCAACGCTCATCTTTTTTGGCATATTTTACTCCCTAAGACCCGCCGTTGTGAGGCTGACTGTACACCTGCCGCGTCACTTCGCGGGCACTTTCCTCTTTTTCACTGCGCCACGATTCAGTACGGGCACATTCTATAATCGCATTAGCGGCTTCTTCAATAGAGTCCGTAATATAGAGCAGGTCTAAGTCTGCCTCAGAAATTTTACCGTCGGTCAGCATCGTATCACGCAGCCAATCGACCAACCCTTGCCAATAGCTGGTGCCCATCATCACTACCGGAAAGTTTTGTATTTTACCGGTCTGAATCAGGGTCAGAGCCTCGAAAAGTTCATCCATTGTACCAAACCCGCCCGGAAAAATGACAAAAGCCAGCGAATACTTAACCAACATGATCTTACGGACAAAAAAGTAGCGGAAATCAATGTCCAGGTCTACATACGGGTTTAGGTGCTGTTCAAAGGGCAATTCAATATTTAAGCCAACCGACAATGCCTGTGCCTGGTGTGCGCCCTTGTTGGCCGCTTCCATAATACCTGGGCCACCGCCGGTAATAATGCCAAAACCGGCCTGGCCCAAGCGCTGCGCCAGCGCTACTGCCTGCTCATATTGTGCCTCGCCCGGCTGCGTGCGGGCTGAGCCAAAAACTGTGACGGCCGGCCCTAACCCGGCCAGGGCATTGAACCCTTCTACAAATTCGCTCTGGATACGCAGGACACGCCAGGGATCGGTGTGGAGGAAAGTGGTGTCGTTGTTGTAGGGCAAGGCAAAGAGCTGTTCATCTTCTGTGGGCTGGTTGGTGGGTGTCATCCGTTTTGTTTTGCTCATCATATACTCCGGGGAGGCAAAGGTTTTCTGCTACCGGTCGCGCCTCAAAACAACCAGCGTAATATCATCAAACTGAGGGGTTTCTCCGGCGTGGTGAATAACGTCTTGAGTAATCGATTTAATTACATCATAAGCGCTGCCCTTTTGGGCCGCTGTGGCCGCAATCAGCATACGCTCCAGGCCAAATTCATCATAATCTTCATTGATGGCTTCGGTCACGCCGTCGGTATAAAAAATAACCGTATCGGTGATATGGAGAGAAACAGTGAGGGGATCAACCTGGATTTGGGGTAAAACCCCCAAGGCCATGCCATTGCCATGCAGCTCCCGGTACTCCCCATTAGAACTTAACAGCAATGGCGGATTGTGTCCACCATTGGCATAAACCAACTGCCCGGTTGCCGGCTCCCAAATCGCATAAAACATCGTTACAAAGAGATCGGTCTGGGCGTCGTTGTCTATCAGCTCATTGACGCGCATTAAAACACGAGCCGGGTCGCTGCCGCTAAAGGCGACGGTGCGTAAAATGGTGCGGCTGAGGGCCATAAAGAGGGCAGCCGGTACACCTTTGTCGGCCACATCGGCGATGACAATACCCCAACGGCCGTCTGGTAGGGCCAAAAAGTCGTAGAAGTCGCCGCTGACCTGGCGGGCGGCCTGCCAATAAGCAGACACGCTGCATCCGGGGATGTCTGGTGCCTGTTGGGGAATGAGGCTGGCCTGAATTTCGCGGGCGACGTTTAACTCTTGTTCTAACCGCTGTCGTTCGGCCGCTTCCCGGTAGAGGTGGTTGTTGACAACGGCCGTTGCTGCCTGGTGGGCAATACCGTTCAGAATATTGAGACGGCGCGGGGAGAGAGAACGGCTGTTGTTATCTGCTAAGGCCACCACCATCATCCCCACCATTTGCCCCCGCGCATTTAAGGGGAACGCATTGGCCTGCGGTCGCCCCAGCACCATTTCCAGCCAATGGGGAAGCTGCATGGCATAATAGGTGGACGCCGGTGCCAGCACCCGCGATGATTGCTGGGCCAAAGCCACAAACTCATCCCGATCGACCTCTAACGTTTGCAGCAGCCCGCGCCCCATTTCACTTACGCCGTGGCTGGGACCAGGAACAAAGACGTCACGCGCCTCATCCCAAATCAAAATAATGGCCGACTGCACGCCTACCAGCATCGGCACCAGGCGCACAATCGTATCTAAAATTTCATTCAGGTCAATCAGATTATTAACTGCTTCAGCCACCTGGAGCAAGGCCGTGTTGACCCAGGCTTCCTCTTGCTGGGCCAGCCGCAGTTGGGCACTTTCAATCGCCTGCGCTGTCTGGTCGGCTATATTTTGTAGCAGCTCTTCGTGACGATAATCGACATTGGGATGAACAAGCTGGTTTTGGGCCGGTGCGCCATACTCACTTACCAAAACAGCCCCCACAATTTGAGAGCGGGTGCTGATGGGCACAATGGTCATTTGGGCCATTTGTGCGGTGGCCGGAACAAGTTGGGCAAGCCAGGGGGGAATGCGGCGAGTCGTCAATATCTCCTGGCCTACATGAACAGCGTCGAGCGCAGGCCAATCCCCAATCTTGAGCCGGATCTGGCTAAAGCGGTCGCTGATGTCATGATCGCCGTCGAAAAAGGCGGCACCTTGATACTGCTGCTCCTCTTCTTCTTGCCAGAGCAAAATGGCGCAAAAACTGACGCCGGTCAGCATGGGGGTCAGGCGCACAACGGCCGTTACAATTTCATCCAGGCCATTGCTGCGGTTAATCGCTTCGGCCACCTGAAGCTGGGCGGTGGTGATCCAGGAACGTTCGCGCTGGTAGCTAAGCTGCTGCGCCTTATGAATGGCAGAAGCCACCTCTGCCGCCAATGTTTCGAGCGCCGTTTGCTCAGCCCGGCTAAAGGCATTGATCTGCGAACTTTGTACATCTAGAACGCCTAACACTTCCCCGTTGACCAAAAGGGGAATGGCAATTTCAGAGCGGGTTTGGTGGGTTGTACTATTCTCAACATCCTCGATATGGGCCACAAACCGCTCGTCTTCGGCTGTATTGGGGGAAATGATAGTAGTGTGGGTAACTACGGCCGTTCCTACCAATCCCTGCCCTGGAGCCAGGCGCAGCGACGACTGGGTCAGAGCCGGTTCACTACTGGCCTTGATGACAGCAGCGCTCGTTTGTAACTCCAGGCCAAAAATTGTGACCGGATGAAAGCCAAACGTCTGACGGGTCAGGGTAACAACCTGCTCAAAAATATCATCCAGGTCAGAAGCAGCATTGACCTGGCGGGCAATCTGCCCCACCAATTCCAGGTGGGCCGCCCGCCGTCGCGCTTCCTGGTAAAGTTGGGCATTGGCAATAGCGGCCGCCGCCTGGTTGGATAAAATCATCAGGCGGCGTAAATCCTCCTCGTTAAAACGATTAGGCTCGAGGCTTTGGGCCACAACAATACCAATGGTTCGCTCACCACTAATCAGGGGCACAAGGATAGCAGAACGAGGGGGAATTTTACTGATATAGCGAGGGCGGGCCGGCAGTCGATCGGCCTCCTTGAGAAGATCGTGTACCAACAGAGGCTGCTTGCTGGTCCGCAGCCAGCCAACAATGCCCCCTCGTTGACTCAAGTCAAAGGTGTGGGGGGTTGGCTGCTCCAGGCCGTCAATGGTCCAATAAATAATATGGTAAAAATGGTCTTCAAAGAGGCCCACCTGAAAGGTTCGATTGTCGATAACCTTGCTTGCCTCTTGGGCAATCAGGCCACAGAGCGCGTACATATCCAGCTCTGAAGCGACCAAAGCCCGGCCGGCCGTACTCAAGGCCTCCAGCTCTCTTACCCGCTGCACCAGCAGACGGCGTGAACGCAGCCGACGCCCCAGTACATAGGTGCTAACCAACAGGGCGGCCACCAAAACAGCAAATGAAATAGACGGCCATGAGAGACCGTCTACAAAAAATTGACCCAAAAACATAAGCTGATCTTTGCTTTCCCGCTACTTGCAAATAGTTAACCGCTATCTGTTTACCGTTCTTGCTCCGTTTGGGCAGCTACGGCCGTTCTAGCCGCCACCAGCGTGGGGTATATTTGAAACACTTTGTCAAAGCCCACCATCGAGAATATTTCTTGTAAACGGTCGTTAAGCCCACATAGCCAGACGTTACCTTCGTTTTGACGAGCTTTGCGCCAGGCACTGACCAGACAACGAAGCCCGCCAGAGTTAATATACGTGGTCTGGTTTAGATCAACAATGATATGGTTATGATTTGTTTCGAGCAGTTCGGTCAACGTTTGATCAAGCTGTAGGTTCAGGCTTTGATCCAACCGGCCACTAATGCTGACCAACCAGATATTATGTTCAAGATATTCTTGGCGCACACTCATCACGTTTTAATAGTCTTGGTCATAATCAGCTTGTTTCCTTCGCTCTTGTCAAAAACAAACTGAATTTCATCCATTAACTGACGCATAAAATGAATTCCCAGGCCACCAATTTGTAGGTTTTCGGCTGTCTCTTGGGGATCTTGGACACGAACAGATTTGGGCGGCAAAACTGATTCCGGTTGGAAAGAACGGCCGTTGTCATAAATGGTTATGACAAAGCTGTCATCCTCAGCCTGATAGCTCACGGTAATCTCACCAATATCTTCACCCCCATAAGCGTGTTCAATAATATTGGTGCAGGCTTCGTCACAGCACAACTCAATGTGAAAAACAGCCTGTTCATCCAGACCGGCCGCCGCAGCCCCGCGAGCCACAAATTGGCAGGCCTTTTTTACTTGCTCGTACCGTCCTGCTATCGTGATTGTATTCTCTTCACCCATCCGCCATCAGCCTTGATTGGATTGAGGCAACCGTTTAAGGATCGTGATTAAAAACTGCCTACAGCTTCGGTCTCATCATCATAAAATGTAAACAAGGTATCCAACCCGGCTAATCTTAGCACTTCCAGCACACGCTCAGATGGTGATACCAACAGCACATCACCACGCTGCCGTTTGCACTCACGCAAAGCAGCTACCAAAGAGCGCAGCCCGGCACTGCTCAGGTAGTTCACGCCTGCCAGATTAACAATCAGATTGTGCCGGCCCCCATCCATAACTTGTTTCAATGCTTGATCCAGTTCAGAAGCAGTGTTGCTATCCACCCGTCCAGCCACAGTCACCATGTCCGCACGTCTGAAAGTTTGTACTTCAATATCCAAAGATGATTCAGTCATGAAATGCCTCCTGTTTGCACTTATGAATTACTAGATGTGGAATATAAACAGTATTTCCCCTGTATTACACCCCATAAAATCTGTATCTTTACAGGGGCGACATTATACCACAAAACAGTGGTGAGTGGTCAAAGTGGCAATGCTGCCTTGCCCACTGTTATAATACGTCTATGAATCAACTAACAACAGCGCTAAAGGCGAAGGCAGCCGAACTTGGCTTTAGCATGGTGGGCGTTATTCCGGCACAGCCGGCGCGGCGGCTGGCAGCCTACCTGGCCTGGATAACGGCCGACATGCAGGGGCAAATGGGGTATATGGCCCGGCCAGACCGGATTGTGCGCCGTCAGGATTTGAACGTTATTTTGCCCGGTGTACAGTCCATCGTCTGTGTGGGGCTGGATTATTTCACTATGCGCCTGCCCGATGAGGTTGCCCAGGACCCCGGCCGGGGGCGTATCTCCAATTATGCCTGGGGCATTGATTATCATGATGTGATGACGCCACGCCTGGAGCAGTTGGCCACCTGGCTGCGACAACAGTCGGCTACGGCCTGCACTGAGCCAGTCGAAGTGGCCGTTTCTACCAAAGTCTATGTCGATACGGGCGCTATTTTAGAACGAGACCATGCAGAAGCGGCCGGGCTGGGCTTTACCGGCAAAAATACGATGCTGATCGGCCCCCGGCGCGGTTCTTTCTTTTTTCTTGGTGAACTGTTGACCACGCTGCCCCTGGTTTATGATCAGATGGAGCCGTCACTGCCCGGCTGTGGCCGCTGCCGCCGCTGCCTGGATGCCTGCCCCACCCATGCTTTCCCTAAACCGTATGTGCTGGATGCGCGGCGCTGTATCTCTTACCTGACCATTGAATTGAAGGGCTGGATTCCGCAAGAATTACGGCCGTTACTGGGCAACTGGATTTATGGCTGTGATGTGTGCCAGGATGTTTGCCCCTTCAACCGCTTTGCCCAACCCCAACCAGCAGCCAGGCGCTTTACCGCGGCCAGCATCGACGCGGCTGCTCCACCCCTGCTCGACCTGCTGGCGCTGGATGAAGCCGGTTTTGCCACCCGCTTTGCCCACTCGCCTATCAAACGCATTAAACGGCGCGGTCTGCTGCGCAATGTCTGTGTGGCAGCGGGGAATTGGGGTAGCGAGACGGCCGTTGCTCCCCTCAGCCACCTGCTGCACGATCCAGAACCGATTATTCGGGGCCATGCGGCCTGGGCCTTACACCAAATCGGCAGTCCCCAGGCCAGCGCCGCCTTGCACCAGGCGCTCCACACCGAAAAAGACCCGAAGATTTTGATTGAAATTAGGGGAAATCACCACAGACTCTAATTCACAGCTCCCGATCATCATATCTACTCCTATCGCTACTTTACGTAATGACAAAATCATGCTACTATAGTTACCATAATATTTTAAGTTGTCGAGTGGACCATTGTTCCGGTCGTACAGTTGTTGGGTGAACAAGGGATCCACGGCACTAGCAAGAGCGGAGGTGGAGAAGATGCTCACTTTACCCCAAGTACGCTGGCAGCACCGTTGGCTGCCTCTATTGGTACTGCTGATGTTAACCGGCTGGCTCTTAATCGCCTGTGAGCGGACGCTGCCCGATACCAATGAGTCGCCAGCGCCAGACCAGCCCGTAGCAGAACTGCCCCAAGAAACCGATCCCATAGATCAAACGCCAGTAGAAGAAAGTCCCCCGGTAGGCTACCCGGAACCAGAAGCCGAGGCTACGCCAGAACCGGTTGATACGCCCCGTGAAGAGGAAACAACCGAAGAGCCGGAGACTGATGAAAGTGAGGAGGTTGAAGAAGCTGTTGAAGAAGCAGAAGAAGCGGCCGATCCCCCTCCCACAATGGAAGAAGCCACGCCTACAGTCCACACCGTGGCCCGGGGCGAGAGTTTGTATCGTATTGGCCTGCAATATGGTGTGTCCTGGGTACGTTTGGCTCAGTTTAACAATATCACCAACCCCAATCGCATCACGGTTGGCCAACAGCTCAGAATCCCCGGCCCATCTGACCCCATTCCCCAACCAACCCCCAGCCCTCACACCGAAACAACCTACATCGTGAAGGCCGGCGATAATCTATATCGCATTAGCCTGATCTATGGCATTAGTTGGGTACAAATTGCTGAGGCCAACGGCCTGGTCAATCCTAATCAGATCGTAGTTGGTCAGGAACTAAAAATTCCGGTCGAGGCCACTGGCCCCGCGCCCCAGTTTACCCATACGGTACGGGCGGGCGAGACGCTGTTCCGAATTTCTCTGCGGTATGGAATTCCCTGGCCGGTTATTGCCGAAGCCAACGGTCTGGAATCCCCCTACGTGATTTACGTCGGCCAGACACTCGTTATCCCCGGCGGCTAGTACCGGTAGGTAAGCGGTATTCGGTAATCGGTATTCGGTAATCAGTGAGTACTCCTCTCTGATACAGCTTACCGATAACGGACCACCGCTTACCAATCACCGGTAAGCCTGAATCAGCCGGTCAATCTCGGCGACTTTTTCCTGATGGGCCAGCCACCAGCCCGGCTCTTTTTGGGCGTCGAGTTCCTCTACCGTTTTCCCCTGCTGCTCTACCCAGGTGTAATACTTTAGATTGTGCCAGCGATCTCGATTGTGGCGCGTCCCTTCCTGAATCCAGTCCAGGCCCGCCCCGTGGAATACCTGGGCCATACGGGCGGTGGCCAGGGCTTCATCCATCGCCCCTTCTTGCGCCGTCAACTGCTGCATTACACTGGGATAACGATCAAAGGCGTCGGTACAAACGGTGACGATCAGGTCATCTTGACCCAGTCCATAAAATTTGGCCGTTTTGATAGCGCCCAACAGGTTGCAAATGCCGCTAATGCCAAAAATAGAGCCGAGCATGGCAACGGCCGACTCGGACACACCAAACCGTTCGACGAGGACTTGCTGCCCTAGCGGCTCGGTAAAAAGCTGAAGGCCACGCAAACAAGCCATATCATCGATGCACATCAGGGCGTCCATATTATGCACGTTGTGGATCCAGGTGACATGTTTGTCGCCAATGCCCTGGATTTCATGTGCCCCGTAGCCATTATTGTAAAGGGTAGGGCATTGAATCGGCTCCAGGCCAACAATTTTGTGATCGGGCCAAATTTGCTTGAGGCGGTCAGCGGCGGCAATGGTACCGGCACTGCCCATCGCGGAGACAAAGGCGGCCACACGGCCGTTGCCTACCCCACGCTCTTGCAGCGTCCCCGCCAGGTCGGCGATGGTGTTGCCCGTCACTTCATAATGAAAGCGATAGTTGCCCATCACCTCAAACTGGTTGAGAATACGGATATTGGGGTCCTGGCGCAGCGCCCATGTTTTGTCATAAATTTCCTTGACGTTGCTTTCGCTGCCCGGCGTTTTGATAACCTCTGCCCCGTAGCTTTCAATACGTTCAAAGCGCTCGCGGCTCATTCCTTCGGGCAACACCACAATACTACGGCAGCCCATGCGACCGCCTACCCAGGCCCCACCCACGCCATAGTTGCCCGTACTGGGCCAGACCAACGTATGTTGCGTAGGGTCAACGTCGCCGGTAACCATCAGCTCGGCCAGGACGGAATAGGCGGCCCCTACTTTGTGACTGCCGCTGGGGAATTTTTGGCCATAGATGACCACAATGGGTGCTTTAACACCGGTAATTTCGGGCGGAATAACAAAAGAGTAAATGGCGTTCTGGGGGTCACGCCAGGTAATGTTGTACAGGTTGATGGGATCGAGGGGATCCTCCTCATGGGCGGCCAAAGCCTGCTGCCGCACGGCTGTATCAATCCGGTCAGGATAACGCATTTCGGTAAAAGTGGGACCTAGTTTCATGGAATACTCCGATATAATAGTTGATTGTAGAATGGCTTACTTGTTGAATTGTTAATAATGCGTTTCGGTCCAACCCAATTAATCATTCACCAGTGCAACAATTCACAAATTAATTATTCGATAAAGGATTGCTGTACCCAGCCGGTAACACCGTTGACGGTGCTAACTTCACGCCAAAGAAGACCGCCCCGGTTGGCCCGACCAGACCTGAGAATTAAGGTTTCGCCATCGCTAATCAAAACGAGGTTGGCCCCACCGGGAGTACGCCGCAGCCAGATGGTGCTGCCGCTGGTGTTGAGAACGGCCGTTTCACCGATAATCGGTGTCGGCGTCACGGTCGGCGTGGGGGTCTGCGTCGGCGTTGGGCTGGCGGTAGTGGTGGGGGTGGGAGATGGTGTCATAGTCGCTGTCGTCGTGGGCAGCGGTGTTGGGGTAGGCGTGGTTGTCCCCCCTTCAGTCGCATCAGAATCTGTGGGGGGCGGCAACACAGCCTCATCTGCTTCATCCGCTTCTTCCTGATCGGGGGCCACAAAGCCACCCGATGAGCCGGATGCACCTTCCTCCGCGACTAACTCTGATGTAGGAGAAGGGCTGGGCGTCAGGCTGGGCGTGGCTAACATTTCATTAGAAAGAGGAGCAAACTGCTGGGGATCGGCCGTTTCAGTAGGTGCCGATTGGGCAACCATATCCGTTTCAACGGCCCCCCTATCCAGCGGCACCCCGGCCAGAAAAAAGCCAAAAGCCAGAATAAGCAGAGCAAAAGCGTAGCCGGTAAAGGGTCGTACCCGCAAATCCAGGCGCGATCCGGCCAGCCCTAAGCGCAGCAGCCAGCGCGGCGACTGGGCCAGGTAAGCCAGACCAATAAAAAAAAGTGCGCTGAGGCTGGTTAGGCCCATACCCCATAATGTCCATAGTGGAAAACCCATAGCCCGCGATTATAACCGCTTTGCCGCGCCGAGGAAAATAGCTAACGTACCGTTAAGCGTGACAATGCCTACCTGTTTGTTATTGGGTATAATATGGACGTATTGCGTATTACGTATTGCGTAGGCAAAGTTCGATACGCAATACGTAATACGGACTATTCCATACCATTCAATTAACAAAAATGGAGAATTCTATGGCTGATCAATATGATGTTGTTGTTCTGGGCGCGGGGCCTGGCGGCTATGTGGCCGCCATTCGGGCCGCGCAGCTTGGTCTAAAAGTTGCTATTATCGAGAAAGAGTATTGGGGCGGTGTCTGCCTCAACATTGGTTGTATCCCTTCTAAAGCGCTGCTGCACAATGCCGAACTGGCTCACACCTTGCAGCACCGGGGCAAAGAGTTTGGCTTTAGCTTTGACAATCTGGAAGTGAATTGGGAAGTGGCCTGGAAACGCAGCCGCCAGGTGTCGCAGCGGCTGGTCAAAGGCATCGGCTTTCTGATGCGGAAGAATAAGATTGAGACGTTTGAGGGAGTCGGCCGTTTTACCGACCCCCATACCATTAAAGTAGACCTCAACGAAGGCGGCGAAAAAGAAATCAGCGGTAAAAACATCATTATCGCCACCGGTGCCCGCCCGCGTACCATCCCCGGCGTTGAATTCGACGGCGAACGCATCATCTCCTATATCGAAGGCATCATGTCTGACAAGCTGCATAAGAAGGTCATCATTATTGGCGGCGGCGTCATCGGTGTGGAGTTTGCCTATATGTGGGTCAACTATGGCGTCGATGTCACCATTTTAGAAATGATGGACACCTTACTGCCTAACGAAGACCCGGAGTGCAGCGATGTGTTGCTTAAAGCGTATAAAAAACTGGGGGTCAACGTGCAGACCGGTGCCCGCGTGGAAAATGTAGAGAAAAAGGGCAAAAGCGTTAAAGTCACCCTGGCCGGCGGCGACAGCTACGAAGCCGATCAGGTGATGGTGGCCATTAACTTTGTGCCCAACGTAGAAAATATTGGTCTGGAAGCGGTCGGCGTTGAGTTAAGCGACCGGGGCAATGTCCAGATCGATGAGTACATGCGGACCAATGTGGACCATATTTATGCTATTGGTGACGTGGCTACCGAATATCGGCTGGCCCACATCGCCTCGGCCATGGGCATGGTGGCCGCCGAAACGATTGCCGAAGCTCACACCCAGCCGCTCAACTACAAAATGCTGCCTCGCGCCACCTACTGTAACCCGCAGGTGGCCAGCTTTGGCTACACCGAAGCCGAGGCCAAAGAAGCCGGCTACGAAATCAACGTAGGCAAATTTCCCTTCCAGCCCAACGGCAAGGCGCTGGGTCTGGGCGAACGGGACGGCTTTATCAAGATCATCTCTGATGCCAAATATGGGGAGATTTTGGGCGCACACATGGTTGGTCCCATGGTGACGGAACTGCTGCCGGAACTGACGCTGGCCCACAATATGGAGTTAACGGCCGAAGAGATCGCCCGCAATGTCCACGCCCATCCCACCCTCAGTGAAGTGATCATGGAAGCGGCGCATGGTGTCGAAGGCGAGCCGATTCACGCCTAAAAAATAGTGCCGTTGCCCAAAATTCTTCACCACAGAGAACACAGCGGGCACAGAGAATCAAGCAATAAATCTCTGTGTTCTCCATGTACTCTGTGGTGAATTTTCAATTGCGGTTGTGCTATGCCTCAACTGTAATCGGTTTCAAATTGGCCTCAATCTCGGCGCGGCGGGGTTCAAGGAAGGGGGGCAGGGCCAGCGATTGGCCCAGACTGTCCGGCTCTTCGTCGGTGGCGAAGCCGGGACCGTCGGTGGCAATCTCGAACAGGATGCCGTTGGAGATGCGAAAGTAGATTGATTTGAAATAGTAGCGATCAATCACCTGCGAGACGGGTAAGCCTGCCCCACTCACGCGCTGTCGCCAATGGTTTTGCTCCTGCTCGTTGGCCACCCGATAAGCAACGTGATGCACGCCGCCGGCCCCCAGCCGCGCCTGGCGGGCTTCTGGCTCGCCAATAACCCACACCTCCTGCCCCGGTCCCCCTTCACCCATGCTGTAAATGAGCAGTTGGTTACCCTCAGGTGTGGTAGTCTGCCGCGTCTGGCTCATGCCTAATACGCCAGACAGAATGGCATCAATGCGCTCAGCCTGCGGTAAGGAAAGCATAATGGCGTAGAAACCGCGCAGCGCAACCTCTACCGGTACGTCCGTTTCATCCCAAACTTCTCCTTCAAAATCAGTCCCTTCGTCATCGACTAACATGAGACGCTGCCCTTCCGGGTCGTCAAAGCGAATTACATCGTAGCCGGCAAATTGGGTGACGCCTTCATGGTCTACGCCATGCTCGATGAGCCGGTTGGCCCAATAATCGAGGGCATTACGGCCGTTTACACGAAAGGCGGTGGTGGTGATGCTGTCCGTCCCTCGTTTGTCGGGTGCGGCCATAACAAAGTCAAAAAAGGTCATATCTGTGCCGGGGCTGCCAATTTTGTCGGCGTAGAAAAGATGATAGGCGCTTACATCGTCCTGGTTGACCGACTTTTTGACCAGGCGCAGGCCGAGTACATTGGTGTAGAAATGGGCATTCTGACCGATCTGGCGGGAAACGGCCGTTACGTGGTGGATTCCGTGTAAATTCATGAGATGTTTTCTCCTTTTAATATTTACGTAGTTCGTAGTTCGTAGTGCGTTTGTGATGGGACTTTGCTGCGTACTATGCATCGTTACATCGTTTTGCAAAAATTAGTTTTATATTTAACTAATTGACATTTAACAGTTTAATTGGGTACAATCTATTTGTCAATCAACACTATATAAGCGTTTAAGGTATGTTCATCTATCTTTGGACAATGGACCACAGACTATAGACCACAGATCATAGTCGATGGTTAGCTAGAGATATCATCGTCCATCGTCCGCCGTCCATCGTCATTTTTGAGGAGATGCCAATGCCCACTTACTACCAAGGAACAAAAAAGGAGCGGCTAGCCCTGGACAGTTACATCAAGCTACAGCGGGCAGCCGAAACGTCGCTGGCCCGCACCACTGCTCATTTAGGCAGCCATACCCTGACCGTGAGCCAGTTTGCTATTCTGGAAGCGCTCTACCATCTGGGCACGCTCTCTCAAGGGGAACTGGCCCACAAGCTGCTGCGCAGCGCCAGCAATATCTCAATCGTTCTCAAAGCTATCGAAAAGCGGGGCCTGATCAGCCGTGAGCGCAATCCGGCGGACAATCGCTACGTTCAGGTCTGCATCACTGACGAAGGGCGGGCACTCATTGCCGGCCTCTTTGACCAGCACGTGGCCGGCATTGTGACTGAGATGGGTGTCTTAACGGCCGCTGAGCAGGCAGAGTTAGGACGGCTGTGTCGCAAATTAGGACTGAGGGAGTAATCGGTGTTCAGTATTCAGTATTCAGTGGAAAGTAAGAAGTGGAAAGTGAGAAGTGTATGGTCCGCTACGCACTACGCACTACGCACTACGCACTACGCACTACGCACTACGCAATAAATCTATTCACAATCCAGGAGAAAATCAACCATGAAAAAAATACAAACACAAGGTGTTCATCATATCACCCTGGTCGGCGCCGACCGGCAGACGAGCATTGATTTTTGGGAAGGGCTGCTGGGCATGCCCTTTGTCTTTGAGCAGCCAAATCTGGATGTGCCAGAGGAGAGCCATCTTTATTTTGATCCGGGAGACGGCCGTTTAATCACCATCTTCACCAACGAAGAGCGCACGCCTGACGCCACGCCCAATCCGGAGGGGATCGGCAACCTCCATCACCTGGCTTTTACCGTCTCGCGGGCCACCTACACCCAAATTGCGGCCCGGCTGGACGAGCGAGGCATTGAGCATTCCGGGGAGATCGATCGCGGCTTTATGGACTCCATCTACTCTGCCAGTCTCACGAAGGTATTGATTCGTGATATGTTTCTAACTATAGGTTATTTCCTTTTGGGCAAAT
>JAWOIM010000084.1:0-4422 GCA_046484685.1 Chloroflexota bacterium
GCAGGCCAATGCCGTCGAGGACGCCGCTGGTGAGCTCCTGGAAGTAGGCCATGCAGCCATTCCGATCGAAGCCTCCCTCCTGCAGGCAGAGCATTCCCGTCTTTCCCTGAGACGTCGGGGCGATGGTGTAGAGGCCCCTGGCGACGACCTCGCCATCGCGATCCGGCAGGGAGCCCCCAAAAGCTCCGGGCTCGTTTCTGCGCAAGACGAACTCGACGGACTCGAAGCCCTTGCCGCCGATGATCACCTCTCCCCGCTCGCCCCAGTAGGAGACGTCGGCGTCGACGATCTCCGTGGCGTAGGTCCCGGCGTAAGGAAAGAGCCGGGACATCGTTCCCCGCGCCGAGGGGCCCGTCTGCAAGACGACCTTCATGGCCCCGCAGTCAGCGTCGACCCACCCCGTGAGGTGATTCTCGAGATGGCAGTCGGTGAGGACGCTCCGGGAGTGCCGGGGAGCGGCAACCAGTTCGGGCACTTCCTCGACGTCATGGGCCTCGCCCGGGCCTTCGGCCCAGGATTCATCGACAGCTTCCGGATCGCCGTAGGTCTCCTCATAGGCCTCGCCCGTGCCTTCGGCCCAGGATTCATCGACATGTGGAAGATGCCACACTCGTTAAGCTGTTGGACGTGATGACCAGCGATGAACGGGTGGTGATTATCAAATTATTCGACCGGCTGCACAACATGCGAACCATCAATGCCATGCCACTCCACAAACAGCGACAAAAGGCACACGAGACAATAACGGTTTATGCACCGCTTGCCAACCGGTTGGGCATCTGGAACATAAAAAGCGAGTTGGAAGCGTTATCGCTGCAAGTTTTGCAAGAAAGTGCCTATCAGATGGTACACAATCGCCTGGAAGAAGTCCGTGAAAAGCACCAACCTTTTTTTGAATTGGTTAGTGGTCAGATATTTGAGTGTTTGCTTGAAGCTGGCCTGGACGTACGGAATGTCATTATTGATCCGGAAAATATTTATACTGCTTATGAAGAGATATCCCGGAACGGTGTTTCATACCGGGAAGTAGATGAAACGCTGCGGTTAGTCGTGCTGCTCAGTGATTGGCAGACCTGTTATAAAGCATTGGGTTATTTGCACCAATTGTGGCAGCCGGTTTCGGGGAGCTTTGATGATTACATTGCTGTGCCGCGTGATAATCTGTATCGTTCTCTGCACACTACCGTTTCCCATACAGAAGGGACACGCATTAAGCTGCGTCTACGAACCGTTACCATGGATGAGGTATCACGGATTGGGGTATTAACGCGCTGGCTGTATGCGGGTACGCCCCTCTGGTCTAAAGGAATTGCTGATCGTATTGAGGCTTTTTTTGAAAATATCAGCGAGAATATCAAAGCAGAACCACAAAACCCCAGTATAGGGGTTCAGGGGGCCATGGATGTTCTCCGTAAACAAGTGCGCGTTCATACACCGCAAGGGGATGTGTTTGAGCTGGCACAGGGGGCAACGGTTATCGATTTTGCCTATAAAATTCATACTGGCCTGGGCGACCGCTGCCATGCAGCCCAGGTTAACGAGACGCCCTATCCGTTAAATCGGCCGTTGCGGGATGGCGATCATGTGCGTATTATCAAAAAAACAACGGCGCAGCCACAGCGTGCCTGGCTGGATGAGCATTTAGGCTATATTACTACCAGCTATGCCCGTGCCCACGCCCGACGTTGGTTTCGTCGCCTGCCCACAAAAGAGGCCATCAAGCAAGGTAAAGACCTGCTGGTGTGTGAACTGGATATGCTGGGGCTGCCGGGGTATCCCCATATCGCCATTGCTCATGCTTTTAAGTATGAAAGTGAACAACAATTATATCATGATCTGGGCCGGGCCGAGATTTTGCCCACGGTCGTCTCCGCACGAGTTCTGCAAGATATTTGGGGTCAGGAACCAGAACGCGATCTGGATACGATGGTCTCTTCGGTAGATGGGGAGCATTTTATTGTAACAAATGCCAATGACCGCACCTTGCGCTTGTGCGGCACTTGCCGCCCGCGTCCGCGAGAGACGATCATTGGTTATTTGCGAACCGACGGCGGGGTGACCGTTCATGGTAAGGGCTGTCATACGCTGCGGCCATCACAGCAGGCAGGACGGCTGCTAAAGCTAGAGTGGGGTAAGACGATGCCGCGCAAAGCGCGGCTGCTGGCCATTGAGGTGCAGGTGTATGATCGGCCTGGTTTGTTATATGAGATAACCGATTTGATGCACGAGGAACGGATTAACATCGCTTTTATTTATACACCCCTGGCCACCAAAGAAGGTAAAAAGTGCATTGAACTGAGCCTGGAAGTAGTGGAGCCTAATCAGGCTGTTCGCATTTTGCACCAAATTCAGGCCCTGGCTAACGTATTCTCGGTACGGGTTTTGCCCCACGCCAGGTCAGATCAATACCAGCCCCAATAAGAATATCTCCTACGAAAATAGACCATGGACGACGGACGACGGCCCCTGATTAAATCAGGGGTAGACGATGAATTTTCAGTTGTCCCTTCGGCGTTGCTCAGGACAAGCTATGGTGTGCTGCGCCCGTGTTAAACTCCTACGAGTAAGCGTGTGTCTATAAAAATGTTAACGACGGCTTGTCATTCGACTGAGCTATTTGAATTTGGACCAGCAGTTTGACGTGCTACCCAGGTTCGTTATAATGGCCTTGCTTTAGTAACAAAATACAGGAGATGTTATCATGATTAGAAAGCGATTTTTTAAGACAAAAGATGAGGTCGAAGTAACCTTTGAATATACAGAAACTGAAGGGGTAAATAGTGTGGCTCTGGTGAGTGAGCACAACAACTGGCAGCCGGTAGAAATGACACCATTGAAGCGAGGCGGCTTCCAGACAAAAGAGCGTTTTCCCAAAAACGGCCGTTTTCAATTCCGATATCTGGTCAATGGTGAGATGTGGGTCAACGATGAAGACGCCGATGGCTACGTGGGCAATGAGCACGGCAGCCAGAACAGCATTGTTGATACGGCCTCCGCATAACCATACCCCTTTCAACTGAAGTACCCTTTTTCACTTTATACCCCACCTGACCCCGTAACATCTCAAACAAGCTGTGGCGACCCCGTAACGGGTCGCCTTTTTTTGTTATTCCATCCCCGTTTCTTACAAAAGCCTTACTCAGAGATTACAACTTTATCACATCGGGCTGAACGGCCGTTTTCCCGGCCTGTTTGCTGTTATACTGCCGGTATCAGTATTCAGTTATCAATATTCAGTAAACAGGGTTGCCCATCTCCTGGGGCACCCTGTTTACCGGTAACGGGAGTATGAAATGATGAAAGCCCCATTTATGATCTTTTTGCTGCTTGTATGCGGGGGAACGATTGGCCTGGCTGCCTGCAATGGCCAGCCACCGGCCACCGATCCTTCGCCGGAAACGGCCGCGGCCGCCACGCCGCTGCCCACCGCCACGGTTGATATGATGGCTGAGGTAGAAAATGAAGCCGAAACCGAACTGTCCACGGCCGTTCCTACACCAACTGTCAACACCAATGAGCCGATTGGTGACGATGAAGTCACCGAAATCATGTATGTGCTGTCCGACGAGCCACCGGCACGGGTGCGGGCTGCTTTGGCCCGCGTGGTAGCCACCAACGATCAGCGTTATGTGGCCGTTCTGATTGACCTGTACCGCTTTAACCAGTTGGGCCTGGTGAGAAGCTTCCCGCGTGAGGAATATGTCGAGGCTCTGGAAAGTCTGACCGGCCAACCGCTCGGCCTCAGTTGGCCGGCCTGGGTGGAATGGTATGGTCAGACCGACCTGGAGCCGCCTCCCGGCTTTACCGCCTGGAAAGGGCAAAAATTGGCCCGGTTTGATCCTGGCTTTGGTGAATTTTTACGGGGTGACCATTTCTCACGCATTCGTGTCGAAGAGATTCAATGGGGAGGCATTCTGGTGGATGGCATTCCACCACTGGATAATCCGCCCACCCTACCTGCGGCCGAAGCCGACTATCTTGATGCCCACGATGCCGTCTTTGGCCTTTATGTGAATGGTGAGGCCCGCGCCTATCCCTTACGCATTCTCGACTGGCATGAAATGGCCAACGATGTGGTGGGCGGTGTGCCCGTATCCCTGGCTTACTGTACCCTGTGTGGCGCGGCTATTGCTTTTGACAGCCGGCGAGAAGACGGCCGTACGTTTACCTTTGGCTCCTCTGGTTTCCTCTACCGCAGCAACAAGTTGATGTATGACCGGCAGACACTCACCCTGTGGAACCAGTTTACCGGCGAACCGGTGCTGGGTCGCCTGGCCGCCCAGGAAGACTTGCGGCTAAATTTGCTGCCCGTAGTGCTGACCACCTGGGCTGACTGGCAGGCCCAACACCCCGACACCCTGGTTTTGGATGTTAATACCGGTTTCCCTCGTGATTATCAGGCCGGCGCTGCTTACGGTGACT
>JAWOIM010000139.1:0-8432 GCA_046484685.1 Chloroflexota bacterium
GAAGATAGCCAGCAGAAGGGGCATTAGCAGCACATGGAGCAAATACCACCTGAGAAGACCGCCGGCCCCCAATGAAGGCGCACCCTGCAAAATGAGCAGCACGTTTTCATTGAATTCGGCCGGGGCCGGGGCAGATTCAGCACCGCTTAGGAAAACGGTCAACGCCCAATAGGCCAACTGGTCCCAGGGCAGCAGGTAGCCGCTAAAGCTGAGCAATAAGGTAAGCACCAGGAGAATAATCCCTGTGGCCCAGGTAAACTGGCGCGGCTTTTTATAACTGCCGGTCACAAACGTTCGCAACATATGGAGGGCCACAGCAAGGACCATCACCTCCGCACCCAGGCGGTGCATGTTACGGAAAAGCTGCCCCAGCGGCACGTTGCTCATGATATTCCACATATTGGAATAGGCCACGAGTGGGCTGGGGGTATAGAAGACCATGAGGACGATACCGGTAATTGTTTCCCACACAAACATGAAGGTGGAAAGCCAGCCCAGGCGGAAAGTAGGGTAAATATGGGTCACTTCCGTATGATAAAAGCTGGGACGAATATGGAACCAGAATCCGTCGGCATGGGGGCGCAGTCGTGGGTTAGGGCGGCGCGGTTCGTCGCCGCGCAAGGCAGATCGAATATCACCGATATTCATACCGGCCGTGAGGCGTTCTACGGCTTCATCGGCCTTGGCAATTGTGGCCTGCTTTAGCCCCATCTCACGGACTTGTTCGACAAAGGTGGCCATTCTTTAACTCCTTCTTCTCAAAAAACTAAGGGCAAGTGCCCTCAAAGCTGCATAATAATGTGTCGCTTGGTCCTTGACGCCGGTCACCGGTATCAACGCTGAGGAAGGCTGTCCCCTCTGGCAGTTCAAGCGGCTCGTAGAAATTATCAACCAGTTGGGCTTCAGCCAGTAGGGTGATACGATCTTCGGCGTAGGCTTCAACTTTGAAGCGGTCGAGGGTGCGTGGTGCCGGGTCTTCAATACGCCGGCCGTCCAGGCGATATTTGGAGCCATGGCAGGGGCATTCAAAGCGATTGTTAGACTGGATCCAGTCATAAATGCATCCCAGATGGGTGCAAACTTTGTAAATAGCGGCTACGCCTCTGATCTCTCCGTCTTCGTCTCGAGCGCTGCCCATGCGGTCGTTGGGCTGGCTGCTGTCTAGTTGAACCATCCAGAAACGGCCGTCTGGGAAATTGGCCGGCGGGGCATTGACTTCGGGCAAATTATTTACATCTACCCAAAAACGGCCGCCAAACTCACCTTCACGAAACTTTGGAATCAAAAACCAGACCAGCAGCCCGGTTGATTGCAAGGTGAATAAAGCCATGGAGGCTCCCCAAATATAGTATAAAAATTCGCGACGGCTGATGCCACCATCTTGTGCGTTCGCGCTTACTGTTGCCATATGGCTCTTCTCCTGACCCTTCAAAAATTTTGAAATGTGAATTGTAAATCATGGCTGGTGAATGAGTTAGCCAGAGAGGTACTCATTCATTGTCAAGGCTCACAATTAAGGCTGCCCGGCAGCAGGCAGCAAACAAGTGTAGAAAGTCACATTTTAGTTGTACTTTTTATCACAAGCGATTATAGCAAATAATAAATCGTTATCAAGGAATAGTTTAGGGGCAACGAAAAAGTGTTCGCTGCCCCTATTTTGAGGTAATGCTAATGGGCGCTGAGGGACTCGAACCCCCGGCCTCTTCGGTGTAAACGAAGCGCTCTAACCAACTGAGCTAAGCGCCCGACGCTAGAATTATAGCGCTGTTGTAAAGATTGGTCCAATCTTTAAAGCCGGCAATCGGTAATCCGTATACGGATTGCCGATTGCCGATTACCGTTTACCGGCTACGGACTCAAATGCGCGGTAGTTCAATCCGCTGCTGCTTTTGGTATTTGCCTTTGCGGTCGGCATAAGAAATTTCACACACTTCATCGGATTGGAAAAACAGCACCTGGGCAATCCCCTCATTGGCGTAAATGCGAGCCGGCAGAGGAGTAGTGTTAGAAATTTCCAGCGTTACATACCCTTCCCATTCCGGCTCAAAAGGCGTTACGTTCACGATTAAGCCGCATCTTGCATACGTGCTTTTTCCCAGGCAAACGGTCAGCACATCACGCGGAATACGAAAATATTCCACCGTTTGGGCCAACACAAAAGAGTTAGGCGGAATAACGCATATATCCCCCGTGTAGTCGATAAAGGAGTCAGGATTAAAATTTTTGGGATCAACCACGGCCGAATGGACATTGGTAAAAATCTTAAACTCATTGGTCACCCGAATGTCATAGCCATAGGAGGAGAGGCCGTAGGAAATAACTCCCTCACGTACCTGGCCATCCACAAAGGGTTCGATCATGCGCTGTTCGGTCGCCATACGGCGGATCCATTTGTCTGATTTGATGCTCATAGGTCTCCTGGAGCAAAGGGGCAAGGTGGCGAAGTGACGAGGTTACTTTGCCACCCTGCCACTTTGCTGCTCTGCTCTACATTACTTCCGGCGCGTCCATGCCCATCAGGTCCAGAACGCGAGCGAATAAAGTTTTGGCGGCGCGATAGAAACGCAGCCGGGCCAACCGCAGCGGCTCCGGTACGTCGGAGTGCAGCACGCGGCAGGCTTCGTAGGCGGGATGGAAAGTGGCCGCCAGGTCGTAGGCGTAGAAGGCGATATGGTGGGGTTCAAAAGAAGTTACCATCGTTTCCAGGACTTCGCTTAGCTCCAATGACTTACGTAAGAAAGCCAGCTCCCGCTCATGGGTCAGCAGGCTGAGGTCCGCCCCGGCGTCGGCGTCGGGATCATGGCCGGCAGCGACCCATTGGCGAAAGATACCGGCGCAGCGCACGTGGGCATTCTGAATATAATAGACCGGGTTTTTGTCTGACCGTTCCACGGCCAGATCCAGGTCAAAGTCGATGGGGCTGTTGCCGGAGCGGGAGAGCATAAAGTAGCGAATAGGATCGGCCCCGACTTCCTCGACCAGCTCGTCGAGCGTGACGTAATGGCCGCGCCGGGTGCTCATTTTCACCTGCTCACCCCCCCGAATCAGGCTGACAATCTGGTGCAGCACCGTTTGCACAAAGTCGGGGTCGTAACCGAGCGCCTGCACACCCATCAACACCTGCGGCGCGGTGGCGTGGTGGTCGGGGCCAAAAAAATCGACCACCACGTTGAAGCCGCGCTCTTTTTTATGATAATGGTAAGCGATGTCGGGCAGGCGATAGGTGGGTTCACCGCTTGATTTGACCAGCACCCGATCTTTATCATCGCCAAACTCGGTCGTTTTGAACCAGTGGGCGCCCTCTTTTTCATAGACGTAGCCCCGCTCTTGCAGCTCTTCGAGCGCCTGCCAGACACGGCCGCTTTCGTACAAGCTTTGTTCCCGGTAATAGACGTCAAATTCGATGTTGATCTGTTTGAGGCTGGCTTTTTGCCGCTCGGAGATGTGCTTCTTGGCGTACTCGGCAAAAGTGTCCGCCGGTTCGTGGCGCAGGCCGTCACCGTGGGCAGTGAACAGCTCCTGGGCTATCTCGCCGATATAATCACCCTGGTAATGGTCATCGCCTAACTCCACGGCGTCGCCTATAAGCTGTTGGTAACGAATCTGAACTGATTCGCCCAGCAGGGTGATCTGGCGCCCGGCGTCGTTGTAATAATATTCGAGAGTGACGTCGTAACCGGCGGCTCGCATGGCTCGTGCCAACGTGTCGCCCATGACGCCGCCTCGGGTGCGCCCCAGGGTAATGGGGCCGGTGGGATTGGCGCTGACACATTCGATCTGGGCTTTTTTGCCCTGGCCCAGCGCAAAACGGCCGAATTCCGCTCCCTCGGCAATAATTAGCTCAGTCAGCGTTTGCAGCCAGGGGGTGGCCAGGCGAAAGTTGATAAAACCGGGCGGGGCTACCTCAACCGCTGCCAGGTAATCAGTCGGCGGCATATGGGTGGCAATGGCCTGGGCAATTTTAAGGGGAGCCATCCGTGCCGGGCGGGCTAACTGCAAGGGGAGGGCGGTAGCGTAATCCCCATGTTCCGGGTCCCGCGGCCGCTGAATAAGGATGTCAGGTGTATCAAAGTCCGGTAAGTCACCCGCCTGCTGGGCCTGGGAAACGGCCGTTTGCACAGCCGCTGCCAGGTGATGATGTGGTTGCATAATAACGGTATCCTTTCAATCGTAACGACCAACCCGGAGGCGCGGAGAGTTTGGCTGCTTTAACTCCATGTTAATGCCTGCATTTCCAGACGGGCCAGGTCGCTACGGTTAATCTTAATTCGATGGACGGCATTTTAACATGAGATGGGCAACACGCAAGGATGAAAATAAAACGTAAAACGAAAAACGGGAAACGAAAAACGGGAAACCGATCAGCCAATGCCCAAAGGCCAGAAGATCATAATTAGAGGAATAGCCACCAGGGTAATAACCAGCTCTAGCAACAGCCCCAGGCGCCAGTAATCGCCAAAGCGATAGCCGCCCGGCCCCATGACCAGGGTATTCGATTGGTGCCCAATCGGTGTCAAAAAGGCGCAGGAAGCGCCAATGGCCACGCACATTAAAAAGGGATCTATCGAAGCTCCAATACCAATGGCTACGGCAATCGCAATGGGGGCCATCAAAACGGCCGCCGCCGCATTGTTCACCAGATCAGAGAGGAACATGGTACCTACCAAAATGATGATCAGCATCATCACCGGCGGCAGGTGGCTGGCGGCCATTAATATGCCATTGGCAATCAGGGCTGCCCCACCGCTTACTTCCAGCGCCTGTCCTACCGGGATCATGGCCCCCAATAGGACAATAATCGACCAATCAATGCTTTCATACGCCTCCTGCAAGGTGAGGATATTGGCCAGCAGCATGGCCGCCACAGCCCCCAAAAAAGCGATCTGAATAGATAACAAACCGACCGCCGCCAGCAGCAGGGCCGCCGCAAAAACGAGAAGACCCAGCAGCGGGCGGCGCGACTGGCCTAAGCGCAAGCTGCGACCGGCCAGGGGCAAACAGCCCAACGTAGACAATGTTTCGGGAAAGGAATCGGTTGGACTTTGCAGCAGCAGCACATCCCCGATGCGAAAGCGAATATTACGCAGCCGGCCGCGCAGCCGAGACCCCATGCGGGCCACCCCCAACAAGTTGACGCCATAGCGCCAGCGCAAATTCAAGCTGCTGGCCGTGCGTCCCAGAAGTGGAGAATCAGAAATGATTACCACTTCCATCAGACTCACCCCATTACTGGAGCCTAATGCTTCTTCCCCCAACTTGCGACTGCCGCTTAGCAGCAAACCGGCTTCTTCGACCAGCGTACTCAGGTCGTCCGGATCTGCTTCTACAATCAGCACGTCTCCGGCTTGTAACAAAGTGAAAGCAGAAGGCGCATGCTGGCGCTTATCGTCCCGTACCAGACCAATGATAATAATTTCTGCTTCCGTAATGCTGCCAATATCCCGTATCCGCCTGCCCACCAGTTTGGATCCGTCAGCAATGATGACTTCGGTGATATAGACCCCGGTTTCAAATAACTCTTCACGAGAAGCAGCCCCTTTGCGCTGGGGGACCAGCCGCCAGCCTACCAGGGTAATAAAGAGCAGACCGGCCACAGCTACGCCCAGACCCACCGGCGCAAAATCAAACATGCGAAACGGTTCGGCTCCTGTCTCAGCGCGAAAGGTGGCGATAATGATGTTGGGAGGTGTGCCAATCAGGGTGATTAATCCGCCCAGCAAGGAGCCAAAGGCCAGGGGCATAAGGAGGAGGGAGGGGGAACGGCCGTTTTTACGGGCCATGCGCAGGGCCACCGGCAGCAGCAATGCCAGGGCACCCACATTGTTCATGAAGGCCGACAGGGCGGCCACCAATGAACTCAAAGCTCCTACCTGAGTTGTCGGTTGCTCACCGACCCGGAAGAGCCACCTGGCCAGGAAATCGACCACACCCGAATTTTGCAGCCCCCGACTGACGACCAAAACGGCCGCTACCGTTACCACCGCCGGATGACCAAAACCGGCGACCGCTTGCTCACCGGAAATAATGCCTGTAGAGGCTACAACGAGCATAGCCAGCAGAGCCACCACATCATAGCGCCAGCGACCCCACACAAACAACACCAGCGTTACGACTAGAACCGTAAAAACAACGACCTGTTGCCATTCTAAATTCATTGCCCAATTCATTGCCCCATTCATTGCCCAATTCAGTGCCCAATATATTGCCCAATACTCCAACGCCCACGGCTAAAGGTAAATGGCTACCGATTCACGGTGCGCAGTTGCCCCGCTTCCCGGCCACAATAATCGCCTAAATGCCCGGTCTGCGCTATAACTTGCCCCAATTCTTTTAAGCGTATGGAACACAACTCCATGAATTCAGCTAAATTCATGGAGTTGTGATGCATTTTTTACATGATACCAGATAATTATTTGTTCTATGTATTGCCCCCGGTACCCTAAACGTAAAGGAGACTAAAATGAGTGACCTGATTCAAACGCGGCAGCAGGATGACATTTTTGAAATTGTACTCAACCGGCCGCAGAAACGAAATGCGATAAATCGGGAAATGCTGGTAGGGTTAGATGCGGCCGTTTCCCAGGCCACCCGCACCCCCGCCCTGCGGGCAGTGTTGATTCGGGGCGAAGGCCAGGCTTTTTCGGCCGGGATTGACGTCAGTGCCTTGCTGGGGCTGGCCCAAGAATATGGCCCTCACTGGCAGCAGCGCATGCACGCCATTACCGACGAATTCCAGGGCGTGCTAACGCGACTGGAGCGGCTGGAACTGCCCACCATTGCCCTGCTGCACGGCTACTGCCTGGGGCTGGCGCTAGAGCTGGCCCTGGCTTGTGACATCCGGCTGGCGGCGGCAGGCACACAATTAGGGCTGCCTGAAACGCGGCTAGGCATTATCCCCGACGTAGGCGGCACCACCCGCCTGACGCGGCTGGTTGGCCCGGCACGGGCCAAAGAGCTGATTTTCACCGGCCGCCATGTTGATGCCGACTATGCCGCCCGCTGGGGCATTGTCAATGAGGTGGTGGCTGCCGAGGACCTGCGGCCCCAGGTCGAAGCACTCATAGACGAAATCCGGCAGGCGGCCCCGCTGGCGGTGGGCATGGCCAAGCGAGTCATCGACGGCCTGGCCGACATTGACCGGGGTCTGATGCTGGAAGGCTGGGCGCAGAGCGAACTATTCAAAACAGAGGATTTTATGGAGGGGGCACAAGCCTTTATGATGAAGCGGCCGGCCGAATTCAAAGGCAAGTGACGATGGACGGCGGACGATGGACCATAGACGATAAGTGGCATTGCTGTCCTCCAATGCTACTTGCTGACCAGTAATCACTGAATACTGTTTACTGTTTACTGAATACTGTTTACTGAATACCGTAAAGCTGGCGGAAGGTCTCCATCTCGCCGTCGTGCATCAGGCCCATTTGCTGGCGCATCTGCAGCAGCTTGGCTACATCGGCGGCGGGCATGGGATGAGCCCCATCTAAGTGCTGCTCACCTAACTGGTGCAGTTTGAACAGGATACGGGCCTGCTGCTCCAGCGTTTCCATGCGCATAAAGGCTTGCAGCGGCGAGTTGCCGACGGTAAGCGCGCCGTGTCGTTTGAGGACCAGGCCGTCATGATGGCCAATTAGCTGGCGAATGGCTTCTGCATTTTCCGGGCTGGAGGGGGTGGCGTAGTCGGTGGTGGGGATGCGCCCCAGGAAAACAATCACTTCGGGCAGTAGATAAGGGGCCAGGTCGATGCCGGCAATAGACAGGGCCACGGCCGTGGGGGGATGGGCATGGACAACGGCCGTTATATCCGCTCGCTGCCGGTACGCTTCCAGGTGCATCGGTAGTTCACTGGTCGGTTTGAGAGAGCTGTCGGCCGGTGCTGTCTCCACTATCTGACCGCTGCCATCGACCAGTAAAATCTGGTCGGTCGTTAACAATCCCTTGTGCAATCCGGAGGGCGTAATCAAAAAGCGGTCCGAGGCCAGTCGTACCGACACATTACCGTCACTGGCACAGATAAACTCTTTTTGATAGAGCAGGTGACAAACCTGGGTGATTTCCAGGCGCAGGCTGTTTTCGGTTTTAGACATATTTATTACGGCCATCAAGACGTAAATAGCCTAACAGTTTATAGTAACCGTTTTTGCGGATTAAAAAAATAATTCGGTAACGTGACCCCGCCCAGCCGTAAACGGCCAGGCTAGCAAACCACGCCGGTTGAAACCGGCTTAGCCCGGTTCACCGGGCGTTGGTGGCTAGTGCAACTAGCCCTACTAGCCTGGGGCTTTAGCCCTAGGCGGGCCTGGCCTATTACCGAATTAATTAGTTAAAGTCCAAAAGCGGTTACTACCAACCAAAACCGCCAAGTTAGTGGCGGACAATTACTAAGTTGGGTCTATTTATTTACGAGTATAGAGGTGAAGAGGATGACCATAAAA
>JAWOIM010000238.1:0-3912 GCA_046484685.1 Chloroflexota bacterium
TGTGGTGAAAGTTTTTGGTTGTGGCTGCGCCACTTTATGCATTACGCTTTGTCAACCGAAGAGTCCGAACTTTCTGCCTCTTTTTGTTCCACAACTGCCTGCTCGTGACCATTTTTGCCGTTGGTGAAGCGGGAGAGGATCGGCCAACCCCGGTTGGCTGCTGGGGTTGTCTCTTCCGGCCCGTAATAAGAACTCTGGTAATAATAGTAATAGCCATACCCTTCACTGCCCGGCTGCAAGCGGTTGAGGACGGTGCCGATCAGTTTGGCATTCACGTCGCGCAGACGCTCCACGCTGCGGGTCAACTGGCCGCGCCGCGTCCGGTTGGCCTCCACCAGCAGCAGCACGCTGTCGACGCGGGTGGCCAGCACTACGGCATCGGTAACGGCCAGGGCCGGCGGGCTGTCGATGATTACAAAATCAAACATCTCTTGCAGCACGTCCAGGGCGGCCTGCATCTTGGCCGAGCCTAACATTTCAGACGGGTTGGGCGGGATGGGGCCGCTGGTCAACACCTTTAGCTCGGCTACCGCCGTCTCTTGCACCATTTGGGTCACCTGCTCGCGGGCTGCTTCGACCGACGTTTCCAGGTTCAGAGCCAGCAGCAGGTTGGTTAAACCCTGGCTGTTGGGCAAATCAAAATATTTGTGCAGTCGCGGCCGGCGCAGGTCGGCATCGACCAGGACCACCTGCTGCCCCGCCTGGGCCATAGCCAACGCCAGGTTCGAGGCGTTCATGCTCTTGCCTTCCATCGGATTAGAGCTGGTGATCAAAATAGTGGCCCGGTCCGGCCGGTCCACCGAGGAAAATTGAATGGCGGTGCGCATGGAGCGGAACGCTTCAGCCACCGGTGCCCGCGGCTGTTTCAACAGCACCAGCTTGTCTTCATCCGTTTCCCCTTTGACGCGGACAATGCCGGCCAGGGTGGGCAGATCAACCAGCCGCTTAATGTCATCGGGCGTTTTGACAGTGTCGTCGATGTACTCCATCAGGAAGGCCGCCCCGGCCGCCAGGATAAAGCCAATAGCTGCCGCCAGCAGCACCGTCTGCCACAGATCGGCTCCCACCGGCGTTGTGGGTAAATCGGCTTCTTCGATTACAGCCAGGGTGTTAATGGCCCCCCGCTGCGTGTTGGCCAGCAGCGTGCCGTAATTGCCGCGCAGCGTGTTGAGCGTGGTTTGCAGCGAGTCGATCTGATTCTGCATATCGGCAATCTGGCGCGCACTTTGCAGCGTGTTGATTTCCGCCTGTTTGGCTTCGATGTCGGCCTGGGTTTGCTCAATATTGGCCTCTAAGGTGGCTAACTGCCGGTTAATAAACTCCTGCCGGGCCAGCTCTTCCTGTTCGGGGGCGGTGGGGCTTTGCAAAATAAGCTGGCGGGCCAGTTCGTTGGCCACCGCCTGCGCCCGTTCCGGGCTGGTATCGGTGACGATGATTTCAATCAACTGGTTGTTGGGCACGGCGCGGGCCGTGTAGTCGGGCAGCCAGGTTAGCCCCAGCGCCTCCTGGGTTTCCTGCTGCACCCGCTGGCGACGGGCCATATCGGCGTAGGTTTGGGCCAACTGCTGCCCCAGGTGGAAGATGGCGGTGTTGGGGTTAGGATCTTCAATGGCCCGGCCGATCATCAGCGTCGTTCTTGATTGGTACTGGGCCGGCTGCCGGCTGGCATCATAATAGCTGGACCCGGCCGCCAGCAGCGTAGCGGCTACAATCAGCCACCACCAGCGGCGCAGGGGGATCAGATACTCTTTTAGTTCCATAGAAGCTCCGGTTAAAACGGAAAACGGTGAACGAAAAACGGAAAACGGAAAACGGAAAACCGTTCACGGCTAACCCTATAGTAAAAGAGTAGCACAGCCGGAGGGTGAGGGCAAGGGAGCGCAGCCCTTTTTAGCCGCTTGTTCACTATTGCCCTTCAGGTATCAGCCCCCTCGTTCCACGCTCCGCACCTCGGCTCGTTCCACGCTCCGCGTGGAATGAGCAGTTAGACGCTCCGCGTCGGGGTGAACGCAGAGCGTTCAGGCGGCATTCCCACGTAGAACGTGGGAACGAGAAACGAGAAGGAGGGTGAATGGGTACCATTTTGGGTAGGGGCAGTGCCTTGTGCCTGCCCGCCAACACCCGCCGAGCGATAAATCGCCCGGCTACGAGGTGCAAGCCTCTCTGAGGCTGCTGACCCGTCCGCGCTTTAGCCCGATAGGGCTTCCATCTTGTAGCCGGATGGTTTACCATTCGGCGAGCCGGCATTCCGCTTGTATTCAGGCCAACACTTCCCCCCCCTCGTTCCACGCTCCGCGTGGAATGAGTAGTTAGACGCTCCGCGTCGAGGTGAACGCAGAGCGTTCAGGCCGCATTCCCACGTAGAACGTGGGAACGAGAAAAAGGTGTTTTCCGTTAGCCGTTTTCCGTTTCTCGTTTCTCGTTTCCCGTTTTCCGTTGGTAAATCATTTCGATTTGGGGATAAACGGTGCGCCAGTTGTAGTGGGTTTCTACCCAACGACGGCCGTTTAGCCGCAGTCGTTTTCCCAATTCGTCATCCTGCAGCAGCGCCACCACCGCCGCCGCAAACGCGGTCGGCTCATCGGCCAATAAAATGTTTTCCCCCGGCCGCGTCTCAATGCCTTCGGCCCCGATGGTGGTAGAGACGATAGGCAGCCCCCACTGCCAGGCATCCACCACCTTAACCCGCATTCCGCCCCCGGCTCGCAGCGGCACTATAAAGACGCGGCTCTGGCTGAGCAGCGGTTCCGGGTCGGGCACAAAGCCGGTTACCCGAATATGGGGATGATAGGCAAAACCGGCCTCGGCCAGGGCCGTAATCGTGGCCGGCGGATTTTTGCCGGCAATGACAAACTGCACATCCGGTATCTGGGCTACCACCTGGGGCAAAATCGCCTCGGCAAACCAGCGGACCCCTTCCACGTTGGGTGGCCAGAACATCGTGCCCAGGTGCAAAATTTGAGAGCCGGCTGCTTGCCAGGGGATCATGGGCTCTGTTTCTGGGTCCACACAAATGGGAATGGACGTTATCCGTGACGCCATCTGCTCTTGTTGCCCGGCCGGCAGCAGGGCCAGCAGTCGCTCCCGGTCAACGGCGGTGACGGTTAGCACGGCGTCAAAGCGGTGCAGCAGGCCGCTTTCATAACGGCGCAGCAGCCGGGCCTCCCGCTGCCAGAGCCAACGCTGCCAGACGGTTCGCTGTTGTTGGGCCTGCCGCGCTACCAGCGTATACATGGCGTTGTGCTGATCGAGCAGGGCAAAGGGCACACGGCCGTTCTCTTTTACGTACAGGCCATACTGAGCCATTGATGTCTGGTCGGCGTGAACGATGTCAAATGACTGCTCGGCCATTAACCGGTCCAGCAGCCTGTGCATCTCCTTTATTTCATCACGGATGATAACGGCCGGCTGCCCGGTCAACCAGCTTGTGAGCAGCGAACGGCCGTCACGCCCGCGAGACCGTACCATGGGCACAGTATGCACCGCCGCACAAAGCTGTTCCAGATGGGCCACATCCTGCGGCCGGTCATCCTCACGCACAAAAGAGACCAGCGTCACCTCATGCGCCTGCACCAACTGCCGCAGCATATAATAGGCTCGTATCTTGGCTCCACCCACCAGTGGGTAGGGGAGGATTTGGGTGAGGAATAAAATGTTCATGATGGATTGTCGATGGGAAGTGAGAAGTGGAAAGTGAGAAGTGGAAAGTGGAAAGTGAGAAGTGGAAAGTCCACTACTCACTACTTACTACTTACTACTTACTTCTTACTTCTTACCCCCTCACCTGCCTTTCAGGCCAAATACTTTAGAGATGGTGCGTAGGATAATGAGGGCATCGAGAATGGGGGTGGCGTGTTTGACGTAGTAGAGATCGTATTCCAGCTTTTCTTGCGCTCCTTCGAGGGAGTCGCC
>JAWOIM010000255.1:0-8206 GCA_046484685.1 Chloroflexota bacterium
TTGCCATGAATGAGGGTGCGTTCAATAAGCAAGGTGGCCGAATGTCCCGTATTAAAGGCATTGCTCACCCCGCCCCCTTGATAGGCGGATGTGTTGCTAATAATCTGGCTGTCCACAATCGTCAAGCTAGAATCTTGCCCACTAGCCACATGGACGACACCGCCGCCCGATGCGTCTTGGGCGATATTTTCTTGAATCAAAGTCTGGCTAATCACGACGTTACTGTCGCGGATATGAACCCCACCGCCGATGTACAAAGCCACATTGTTTCGTACTTCGGAATGGCTCAGACTGCCTGTACTTTCGAAGAAATAGAGACCGCCGCCGCTACCGCCAAACTGGGGATCTGGCGTGTCCGCGAAATTATCGTGGATAACGACATGGTGGATGTCGGCGTGAGCATTGAAGACGCGGAGGCCACCGCCACTGCTAACTTCATTGCTTAAGCCGCCCGTTATCGTCAGGTGGCTGATGTCGGCATGGCCTGTGTCGTACACATCCAAGAAGCGGTCAAGGCCATTGGCGTTGAGGATGGTTTCCTCTGCACCCGCGCCGATAAGCACGACGTTGCTCAAAATGTCTATGTCACCTGTCTGGTTGTTATTTTCTTGGTCACCGGGGATGGTCAGGGTGTAGGTGCCGGCGGGAACCATGATGGTGGTAGTGATGAGACCACCTGCGGGACACATATCCACGGCCGATTTCGTATTAGCCGCCTCGACCGCTTCGCGCAAGGTGCAATTGCCGTTGTCGGTCAGGTCGTCGGCCGTGCTGTTTACCGTAATGGTGACGCTTTCAGCTTTTTCATACGCGCCGATGTCGCAAGCAGCCCCTTGCGGACGGCTCATACCCCGTTGGTCAAATAAGATGGGGTCGCCGTTGGCGTCCGTGCAAGAGCCAGCGTCAATGGCGGGACTGCCGCCCATGAGCGGATGGACGTAGGTGTCGCCATCGGCCGTTAACCCGCCCAACAAGGGGTCGGTATTCACCAAGTCGCTCGCCTGGTTAAAACCGCAACTATCGGTGGCTTCGAGGTTGTAGCCTAGCGAGGTCATTGTGCCGCCGTTGTTAAAACAGTTGAGTCCCACATTACCGGCGATAATGTTGTTTTTGAACTGGGCCGTGGTCGCCCCGCCCAAACTGGCATGGGCAATACCGCTGACGCCGGTAACGGCCGTATTGTTGGCAATCGTATTAGCGACCAGCGTGACATTATTGGGCAGGGCTTGCGACCCGATTAACATCGCGCCACCCAGCCCACTGACAGATGGGGCACCAGCCGTGCCGGCGGCCGTGTTGCCGCTGATGGTGCTGTTGATCATGGTGAACGTGCCATCGAGGCTGGCGATACCGCCGCCGTTGCCTGTTTGCACGCCATTGCCGCTGGCTGTGTTGCCCGTGATGGCACTGTTCTCGACCGTGAGTTGCATCATCACCGGGCCAGTCGCCGTGGCGGGCGTGTTGCCGATGCCGCCGCCATTGGTGGCCTGATTGTCGCTGATAACGCTATCCCGGATGGTCACAATACCCGCGCCGCTGGCCGCGCCTGAGAAGACATTATTAGTTAGCCCACCGCCGAGACCCGACAGCCCGTTATCGCCCACGGCCGCGCTGTTGCCGTTAATCGTTACCCGCTCTACCAAAAGCGTCGCTGTCCGTCCCGTATCAAGGGCATTGCCAATTCCTCCTCCGTTATTGCCAGCGACATTATTGAGAACCTCGCTATCGGTAATGGTCAGATTGGCATCACTTTCGACCGCCTGGTTGGCGATCCCACCGCCAGAATCCCCCGCCTCATTGCCCACAATGGAACTGTGGCTGATGGTTACGGTTCCATTACGATTAGTGATGCCCCCGCCAAAGGTAGTGGCAACGTTTTGGGTAATTTGAGAATACTCAACTGTTAGCGTATCGCCATCCAGTACAGCCAACCCGCCACCACTGCCTTCAGCGGTGTTTCCTGTGACGTGTACATGGCTTAAGTGGATTGTGCCGCCGTCTACGGCGCGTGCGCCGCCACCACTGGAGCCATTGTTGTCACCACCAGTAATCGTCAGGTGGCTAATGGTGGCGTGGCCGGCGTCGCGCACATCGAATACGCGGTCTAGGCCGCCGCCATGCACAATGGTCTCGTCTATGCCAGCGCCGATAATCACGACGTTGCTCAAAATGTCCAGGTCGCCCGTTTGGTTGTCGTTTTCAAAGTTGCCGGGGATGGTTATGGTGTAGGTGCCGGCGGGAACCATGATAGTAGTGGTGATGAGACCGCCCGCCGGGCATTCGTCCACGGCCGTTTTGGTATTGGCCGCCTCAATCGCTTCGCGTAACGTGCAATTCCCATTCACGATCAAATCATCATCCGTGCTGGTGACGGTAATCGTCGCCTCAGTCGGCGACGCGGCCGTGAGGGCGGGGGTCAGGCTCAAGCCGACAATTACCCCAAACAAAATCAGCCAAGCAGTAGACAAAAGTATTCGTTGACGCATTATATTTCTTCTCCTTTGTTGTGTATAGAAATAATTTCTTGACCTAAAAAATCCAACAGAAGATCTAACTCCGCAAAATGACGCTGTTCGCCACTGGTTACATCCTGTACCACAAAGTGGGGGTGGGTTTTGGCGGCGTCGGCAAACCAGCAGCGCACAATAAACGAGCGTTGAGGCACGTTGGTCATGGGCATCCGGGTCTGGTCAGTCTGATCATTCATTGCTTGTATGGTATCTGCCTATCGTGAACAGAATGTGAACAACGCTGATTTTAAACCTGCGAGGTCTCGCAGACCTCGCAGGTTTGGGCCGATTTCAATAAGCTCAGGCTACATAAGTCCTAATTTTGTGACTCAAGCAGCTTTTTGCAGATATACTTAGAATGGCGCTGTAAAAAGACCCCAATTTAGAAGGTCCAAAAGCGAATGTTTCGCAACTGAATCACCATGACGACAACAAACACACATTTGCACGTTGTAACTCTGGGCCAATTACAGTTTACGCTAAACGGCCGTTCCCTCACCTTTCGCATGAGTAAAGTTACTGCCCTACTGGTCTATCTCATGAGCGAAGCAGATAAGGCACACGGCCGTGAACAACTCGCTACCCTACTCTGGCCCGAAGAAAACGAGCGCAAAGCAGCCGAAAATCTGCGGCAGGCGATCTACCAACTGCGCCGTTCTTTTGGTTCAGAAGCCGACCGCTACCTCACCGTCAGCCGGACGGCCGCACAGTTCAACGCCACCAGCCCGCACACCCTCGATACGGCCGAATTAGCCGCCGCCCTTACCCGGCAAGAGTGGGCCGCCGCCGCTCAACTTTACCAGGGCGACTTCTTAGACACCTTTTACGTCGAAGAAAGCATCCTCTTTAGCGAATGGCAACTGGTAATGCGCGAACAGTGGCGGCAGGCGGCCATCCGCGCCCTGACACAGTTAGGCCGCCAAGCAGAAGAAGCAGAAGATTATGGTCGTGCCACTGATGCTGCCCAACGGCTGCTCCAACTAGAAGCCTGGGATGAAGAAGGTTGTCGTCTGCTCATGCGCCTGTGGGCGCGGCAAGGCCAGGCGACGCGAGCGGTACAACAATATGAAACATTCGCCGCCTGCCTGGCGGAGGAATTGGGCGCAACCCCCGCTCAAGAAACAACCCGCCTGTATGAACAAATTCGTAATGGCCATTGGCCGCCCAATTCGGCACCCGACCCACCTGCCCCCACGCTCGATCTTCTCTTCAACCTGCCCACATCCCTGACCCCCCTGGTCGGCCGTGAAACAGAACTGGCAGCGTTGACCAAGATGCTGGCTGCCCCCGATTGCCGCCTTTTGACCCTGACCGGCACCGGCGGCATTGGCAAAACCAGGCTACTACTGGACCTGGGCTGGGCCTGCCATCGCACCCAACAGTACGCCGACGGCGTTCTGTTTGCATCCCTGGCCGAATTAGAACCAACTCCCCTCGAACCAGTAGCGGTGCAAATCGCCCACCATCTAACGCGGGAACTAGTCGGCCCTACCGCTACCACCGACGTGGGCGACGGCCTTAATCTGCTGCGCCACCTCTGCCGCGACCGCGAACTTCTGCTCCTGTTGGACAATATGGAACACCTGCTAGACGGTGCTACCCTCTTAACCGAGCTACTCACCAGCCTGCCCCGCCTCACCATTGTCACCACTTCCCGCGAACCGCTCAATCTGCATGGAGAATGGCTTTACCCCCTGCACGGACTGCCCCTGACCAGCGAGGATGGCGCGGCACGGCTCTTTACCCAGGCGGCGCGGCGGGCGCAGCCCCATTTCCAACTGGACGACACGGTCCGTCCTACTGTTGCAGCCATTTGTCACGCGCTGGATGGGCACCCACTGGCGTTAGAAATGGCTGCTGCTTCTTTGCGCGGCCTGACGCTGACTGAACTGTTGACGGAAGTAACGGCCGGGCTAGACGCGCTCACCACCGATCAACCCAACATTCCTGAACGCCAACGGGATATGCGCCGCTTGTTATCCGCTTCCTGGGAGCGGTTAACCCCGTCTGAGCAAACCATCCTGGCCGCGCTTTCTCTCTTTCGGCAGCCGTTTCCGGCTGAGGCGGCGCAAGCGGTGGCTGGGGCGGGGCTGCGGCAGATGGCTGGGATTGTGGCCCGGTCTTGGCTGCGCCGCACGGCCGACGGCCGTTACCAAAGCCATGAGATGCTGCGTCATTTTGCCCGTGAGCAGCTGGGCCAACAGCAGTTGGGCCAACAACCACATCAAGAAACGGCCGTTTTAGCTCGATACGGCCGTTACCATCTACAATGGCTGGCCCAATTTGCCAATCAGCCCCTACCCGCCTCCTTGCTGGCCGATCTGACGGCGCGTTGGGTCGATGTTGGTCTGGCCTGGACGGAGGGAATTCGCCAGCAAATGTGGCCTGAATTGGCGGCGGCCATCCCGGCCATCGGCACCTTCTACGAGTACAAAGGGCTGTTGGGCGAGGGCATTGTCTGGTTAGAAACGGCCGTACGCCAGTTGCAGTTAGCCTTAACCGAGCCAATGCCGGCTGCCGCCCAGCGCGTCTGGGCGCTGCTGCTCATCGAACAGGCCGCTTTGCGTAACGTCCAGGTACAGTCCGCCCCCGTACCCGCGTTGGCGGCGCAGGCCGCAGCCCTGGCCGAAGCGGCTGGTGATAGGAAGCTGGCTTTGCAGGCGAGGATGGTGTTGGCACAAGGTTTAGGGCGGTTAGGCCAGATGGCGGAGATGCGCGATTTGTTGTTGCTGCTGCTGGCCCAAAACGATCCTCCACTCACACCGCGCCAACAGGCAGAGTTATGGGTCATGCTGGGCGCTTTGTATGGCGATTTGGGCGAATTTGCTTTGTCGGAACAATATCTGCGGCAGGGGATAGCCTATTATGAGACGCATGATTTGGGCGAGCGGGCGGCTTCGGCGCGGCACAATTTGGCTCTCACACTCATTCAGTTGGGGGAGTATGGGGTGGCGCGGCGGTTGTTGTTATGTAATGCTCTGTTTTGGCGGCGATATCCTGCACCGGCCAGCATCGCTTTTACCCGCGAGGGGCTGGGGCTGGTTTGCCTGCGACTGGGACGGCTGCGGCGAGCGGATGGACATTTGCGTGTGGCCCAACAGCTGTATGAACGGCTGGAGGATGAGGATGGGTTGGCCTATGTGGCCTTGTACCGAGGCTATGTGGCCCTGGGTTGGGAAATGTGGGCGCGGGCGGAACGCTATTTTCAGAAGGCGATACGGCTGCGGCAGAGGATGAATTTGCCGCGTTCTCTGCCGCAGGGCTGGGCGGGGGCGGCCTTTGTGGCCTGGCGGCGGGGGGATGTGGCAACGGCGCAAATTTATCTAGCTAACTTAATTCCCGCTCTCTTGTCGAAAGAGATAGCAGGGGAGAATATAGGGGAGACTTATGAATTAACGGCCGTTCTTTTACAAGAAATGGGGGACGACCGCGCCGAAGCGGTGGCATCTGCCTGGTAATGGTATCGCTACGATACTGTTAAAGGTACATAAAAGATTCCCCTTGCTGACCGCTAGTTCTAGCAGCAGGGGGCAGCCCCCTTTGGCCATGGAGAGACGCAGGCCGCTGTCGGCTAGGAAGCGGTCGGTCTCTTGATTGGGGATGTAGAGGTCCATTAGGTCCCACCATCAGTAGCAGCAACCGACCTCACAAATAGTTCAATAACCGGCAGCGCCGGACCATAGGCGTAACTACTGTCGTAATCGTGAGTATACATTAGGCTGGCTCAACAGAGCGGGGAGAACGGACAACATATTCTTCCACGGGCGTTTCTTTTACCGGTGCAATCCACACAAATTGACCAGGATACCGTGCTTTAACCCGCAGGTATAAGGCAACCTGGTCGGCGTCATGATCCACTACTTCTTCATTATGGATGGCAACATATTGACCGGGATATTTCTGCCACAATTCAGGGTGCAGCCGGTAAAAAGCAGCTTCTTCCTGCGCCACGGCCGTACCCCCTCCTAAAACCATGTCGTTGCCCGAAACTGTTTCAGGCAGCGTAATAGATTCTGCCAACAGGTCAGCCACATCTCGCTGCCGCGACCGGGCGATTTTTTCTGCCCGACGGTAGAGATCATTATCAATGTTCAAGGTAACTTTTACACTCATTTCAACCATTCCCGGCCCGGTGTTAGACAATCAGACCAATGCTTATTGACTGGTTTCAGGGTAGTTCCATGGCCCTGATACAACTATCTTTACCTGCCTACATTATAACACGGAAACAGAATGCATTGGAACTTTAGGCAAATTCCCAAACAAATCGAGTAGTTGATAACGACCAGTGGCAAACGGCCGCAAACCGGGTAAGATAAGGCAACGCAAGCAGGAGAACAGCCTGAATGAAAGTTGCCCAGCACCCCAAAAACGAGCAGCCGGTCACGGCTTCCAATCACGCACCGGATAAAGCTATTTGTCCCCATTGTGGCGGGATGGTTATGCTTCGCAAGCGTAAGTGTATGAGTGGGGAATACGTTTACTTTTGGCGACACCAGGATAACCAGAATCGGGCATGTAATGGCCGTAGCCATACGATTCAATCCTGATAACTGCAAAGTTTCTTTCATAAACTGAATTGTGCCATTCCTTGCTACCTTCTCGATGAAATATCACGATGCTTCCTGTAACCCAGCGCCTCAACAACCTGCCAGGCAAACGCATCCTGCTGCCGGTTCTCACCCTCTTTATCTTCCTGCTGATACTTGTTCATGGTTCACCCTCTTTAATAAAGAATAAAGCTTGAGAAGTGGTGGTATCAGGGCTGCTGTTTGTTAGGTTTGTCTAGGTAATGTAACGTGTTTTCAAGGTAGCACAGATTGGGCAAAAAGCAGAAGCGACCGATCAGACCAGGGAAAAGTAATAGATGGATGCAAAAATAGGGGAGCGGTCATGGAAATCTTCTAATCCGGATACCAAAAGGGTCCAACCCGTTTTCCCAAACCAATAATCCGCCGTTGTTCCCACAGTTTGCGCTGAGCCAACACCTGTTCGGCGCGGCCCGTTTTGTCTACTTGCCAGGTGGGCCGGACATAAGCAAAATCATACAGAATTGTTCGTAACTGCTCTTGATCCAGACTATAACCCGGTTGCTGACTCCAATAGCAATGCAACACGCCAATTAAATAAGGCGGCAGCAGATCAGGTGAAACGACTGGCTTGCCAAAGTCGAGATAGATAGATGCGGGGGGAATGTCTTCGCCATAAAGGGTGCGGATAATCTCGGCCGGCGTTTCAATCTTCTGTGCCTGTAATTTGGGCAGGCTGCACTCCCACAAGAAATTGTGTCTGGGGGCAACAAATATCCATAGATTGTAAGGGCTGGCCTGGACCCTGGTTGCCTCCAGTCTCTCTCCGGCGGCCGTCAGGTCCGGCAATGCTTTGCTAAAAGGCAAATGGACGCGCCAGTCACGGCTCTTATACTCACTAAGCGCTTCGGGACCGGCCAAGCCCCAATCAAGCCATTTCCATAGATGTTCACGGTAAGCAGGCGTCGCTTCATTGAACTGACTTGGCGTAATAACCGGCATTAGAATATGTTTAATACCGTGATAGAAAATCAAATCCAAACATTCCATCATCTGTTGGCGCGACCATTCCATGTAATCGTACCCCTTTGTAGGTACTCCGGCCAAAGCGGCACGGCGGCGAGTGCCGGACACAGAATATATCATGGTAGCCGGCGCTACCCGGGC
>JAWOIM010000295.1:0-22585 GCA_046484685.1 Chloroflexota bacterium
AACCAAAAGGGTCAGACTCGATCGAAATCGGCACTTGATGGGTTTCAATTGAGTCTGACCCTTTTGGTTTTTTCTCCATGCGCCAACGATACAACATGACGGGGTGTATCCCCAGTGATTCGGTACAAACGCACCTGGCTACAGGCCTGGATCGGCTGCGTGAGGTCAAGCAAGAGCTGATGATGGCTCTGGGTGTGACTGATGTGGAGCTGCGGCAGGAAAACGGCCGTTTTCACATTCAGGTAGCTCGTCATGAAGATCCGCCGGTGGCTCTTCTCGACCTGTTGGAAGCCATACCCGATTTTGCGCCGGCCACAGCCGTTTTGGGTCTGGCTGAAGACGGTCGGCCGGTCTTACTTGATTTTGCCGCTGAGCAACTGCCCCACATGCTGCTAATTGGTGAGTCGGGCGCGGGCAAAACGGCGCTGCTGCGCACGCTGGCCGTATCGCTGTCTCTCACCAGCCGCCAATCTCAAGTACAGTTGGTGATTGTTGATCCTCATGCCAGTGACCAGGCCCGGATTGATCCCCTTTTAGAACCGCTGGATTACCTGCCCCATATGCTGGCTCCTCTTACCGTTGGTCTCGCCGAAACGGCCAATTTACTCAATTTTCTTGTGGCCGAAATGGGGTACCGCAGCCGGCAGCAGATCCGCTTACCGGCCATCGCTGTGCTGGTTGACCAGGCCGGCTGGCTCCTGGACCAGGGTGGCCCTGAAGTTCAAGATGCCCTCATGCAGTTAGCCCAGCGGGGCGAAACAGCCGGTATTCACCTGGTGTTGAGTGTGCAGGATGCTGAAGATCCAGCTTTAAGCAATGTACTCAAGGCCAATCTGCCCGTCAGGCTGGTGGGTCAGGTAGCTGATGCCAATGCGGCCCGCACGGCTACCGGAATGGCCTATTCGCAGGCTGAACAGTTGCTGGGACAGGGTGATTTTTTAGCTGTTGCCGCCGGCCAAGCAACCCATTTTCAGGCCGCTTTTTTGGATGATTATGAGCTGCACCTGGTGTTAGAACGGCTTTATGAGCAGCGGCCCCCGCCGTTACTGGCCCAACCGGTTAGCGCAGTGCTGCCGGCAGAGGCGTCGCAGCGCTTTGTGCGTGATGATCTGATGCGTTCACCGGTCGAAGAGGCTGAACCAGCACCTGATGAAGACGAAGAGGAGTTTTTGGCTTTTGATGCCTGGGGAGAATCGCTGGCATGAAAAAGCAGACCTTCTACGGTCTGCCTTTTTAATTTTATTATAGGGGTTGTAATCTTATTGACCGGCCGCCGCCGCTTATCAGTTTGAGATTGACCTGGTAGGAACGGCCGTTTTGGCCGGCAACTTCTGTCTGAGTTTGTAACGCCTCTTCATCCTTTTGCAGTATAAACGACAGCAAATTCTCATTCTCAATGTGATCGGTTACCGGCTTGCCGGTCACATTTTTCTCGGCAATATTTAGCACCTGCCGGGCAGCGTCGTTGAGGGTCAGAAACCGATTTTGATGGTCAATGACCAGCAGCGGTTCATCCATTTCATCCATAACGGCCGATAACATATTCCGTTCAAGTTGGTTCTCGCGGAAAATGTTGGCGTTGTTAATGGCAATCGTCGCGTAACTGCCTAGAGCCGATAGGGCACGGGTGTCATTGCTGTCAAATGAGACTTCTTTGACCCGGTTGGCTACCCCCAGCACCCCAATAGGCTTGTTTTGCAGAATTAACGGTATATAAATTAACGATTTAACCAGTAAAGCGGTATGCGTGCGTTTCCATTGAGAATCACTGCCGATGGCAATAGCTCGCTTGGTTTGCAGAACTTTACCGGCCAGACTATCGGTAACACGTTTGCGCATAGATTTGGCCTTAGAGTCGAGGTTTTTGGAAGCCCGAATGTATAATTCGTTGCGCTCCTCATCAAGCAACATGAGTGAACCTTCTTCGGCTCCGACTACATAAACGGCCGCTTCTACCACCCGGTGCAGCACCTCTTCCAGGTCGAGTGACGACGAGACCGATTTACCAACGCCATACAGCACGTTAAGTTCTTGGGCACGACGCTGAAGTTGCGAATTGCTTTCCATCAACTGCTGCACCAGTTGATCTCGTTCTCGCTGTAGTCGATTTTCACGTAGGGCACGATCTACGGAATCACTAATTTCATCAATATCAATCGGCTTAACAATATAATCACGAATTCCTAAACGAAAGGCAGCCACGGCCGTGTCTTCTGACCCATGAGCAGTCATCAAAATAGCGGGAATAGCCAGGTCCCGTTCGTGTAGTTTTTGCAATACTTCTAAGCCAGTCAAACGGGGCATTTGTTGATCTACAATCATCAGGTCTGGCTCTTTGGCTATCGCCATTTCCAGGCCCATCAGTCCATTAGGTGCAGTTAGTACTTCAAACCCTTTTGGTTTTAGCACGTACTCACTGAGAAAATCACGGATTTCCTCCGAATCGTCAACAATTAGCACTCGTTCGTACATCAATTACCGTTCCTTACCTTACTTTGAGTAAGTGTTTTCTCCCTCAAGAGACCTTTGTAGTTTTAGCTCTTGCAGGCTGGAGTTTCCAGACAGAAAAACTTCAAAAGTCTGAACGGTTACCTTTTTTGATGGGCAACTTCAGGAAACTTACCAATTAGTCCATAGTTTACTACTCGTAGCCCATGTGGGCAAATTGATTAAACCATATATGGCTTTCAGTGCATATTACAAGTAATGGATTTATTGTGGACCAGCCTGAAGCCGCGCAAACTCGGGTAAAAGTAACAATATTTGTCAGCAGCAGACGCATAGGATAGCATGAAGCTGGAGATTTGAGATTATGATGAAGATAAAATACCAACCTGACCAACCCCTTTTGCTAATGATTGCTTTTGCCTTTTTATGGCTGCTGACCGGTGTCGTTGCTTGTAATCAGGCGGTGACGGAAACAGACGAATCCCCCACAGCCGAAGCCACACCCGTTCCTGGCCCTGAGCAGATTGTGACCCGGCTGGTAGAGCGACAAATTATTATTACCGCCACCCCCAGCGCCAGCGAGGATGATGTCGAGCGAGTCGAGCTAGATGTGGGCTATGCCGGCTCTTTTCCGATTGTTGACCCCCAGCTTGCCACTGACCGCAGCGGTATCGATTTGGTTGAAAATCTCTTTGTCGGTCTGACTCGTTTTAATCATGAGAAAGTAGAGATTGAACCACAGTTGGCTTCTTCTTGGGAAATAAGTGAAAACGGCCGCGTATGGACCTTCAATTTGCGTAATGATATCTATTGGGTGCGGCCCATGGCCCCGGTACGGGGGCAAACCTTTTGGCGTGCCCAACCGGTGCGGCCTGTCGTGGCCGATGACCTGGTCTATGCCATTCAGCGTATTTGCCAGCGCAGCATGGGCACGCCCGATGCCGTTATTCTGTTTATTATTGAAGGCTGTGAATCCGTTTATACAGCGGCTCAACCCACAACGGCCGACCTCAACCGGATTGGCGTGACGGCATTGGACGAGTTCACACTTCAGTTCCGGCTAACCAAACCCTCCAGCTACTTTTTGACCATTACCAGTCTCTGGTTTGTAAAACCGGTGCCTACGGAGCAGGTTCTCGAACATGACAGCCGCTGGCTGGAAAGCGATAACGTCTATATCAGTGGTTCTTTTGTGCCCTCTTTATCAACCTGGCAGCAGGGGCGGCTGGTGCTGCACCCCAACCCGGTGTGGCCGCTGAACCGGCCGGGCAATGTGAGTATTGTCAACATTATTTTCTCTGAGAATCAAACCAATGCCTTTAAACTATGGCAGGCCCGCAGCCTGGATATAAGCCCGCTGCCGGCTGCCGAACGGGTCGCGCTGACGACCGCCAACCCCGAGCGCGCGCAGCTAATTGCACCCCAGACCGTTTTTTATCTTAGTTTTAATTTTGAAAGTGGCGTATTTAACGATGCCAATGTGCGTCGTGCTTTTAGTGCAGCCATTGACCGTGAGGCGCTCATCGGGGAACTGTTGGAGATGCAGGCCATTCCCATGCGTCACCTGACGCCGCCGGGCATTATAGGCGCACCGCCAGCCACCGAGGTGGGGTTGGGCTATAGTCCCGATTATGCTCGCCTGCAACTGGCGGAAAGCCCTTATCGAAGCTGTCGCCTGCTGCCCCCGTTTACGCTGCTGGTTAGCACTTCTGACCTATCGCTGCGGCAGGCAGAGATTATGCGGCGCATGTGGGTCAATGAGCTGGATTGTGACGAGAGTCAGATTGTTATCGACCAGGCCCAGTTTGGGACGTTGTTGGCCAATACTCGGCGTAACGCCGGTGGGGCCAGGCCCGATATGTGGGAGTTGGGCTGGTCATCTTATTACCCGGATGCCCATAACTGGCTCAGTGATTTGCTGCATTGTCAGGATAGTGAAAATCGTCAGGTACGGCCGTGCAGCCAGATCGATGATTTGATTCGGGAAGCAAGCCTGGTCCAGGATATTGAAGAAAGACGCCGGCTTTACCGGCAGGTTGAAACACAGTTTTTTGGGATGGATGGTGTGATGCCGGTGATTCCACTTTATGCCCAGGGACAGCGGATAGCCGTCCAGTCCTGGCTGGCGTATACGCCGGCTGCCTTTGGCGGAGAGCAGTTCGACACCTACACCATTGATGTCACTCTCAAACGATTGGAACGGAGCCGGCAGCAGCGCTCATGACGAACCAATTCGGCGCTCAATTGACCCACCTGGCCCAACAGGCCGCCGTCATGGGCCTGTCGCTCAGCGGTACCCAGTTAGCGCAGTTTGAACGGTACCTGGAACTGCTGCTGCACTGGAACGAGCAGATCAATCTGACGGCTATTCGAGACCCAGAGGAAATTGTAACACGCCACTTTTTAGACAGCCTAAGCTGCGCTTTGGCCACGGCCGATTTAAATGATGCTCGCCTGATAGATGTAGGGTCGGGGGCCGGACTGCCTGGCCTGCCGCTTAAGATTCTTTATCCTGGTCTGCGGCTGACGCTGGTGGACAGTGTGGCCAAAAAAACCGACTTTTTGCAGATAGTAGTCGATGAATTAGGGTTGGCTGATGTGTTGGTGTTAACAGAGCGGGCAGAGGTTATCGGCCGTTTGCCCCAGCATCGGGCACAGTATGATTGGGCCACAGCCAGGGCCGTGGCTGAACTGCGGGTGCTGCTGGAATATTTACTGCCGCTGTGCCGGCCGGGTGGTCGTGTGTTGGCCCAAAAGGGGGAAAGCGCCGCGCAAGAAGTGGCCGCAGCCACCCAGGCTCTACACCTGTTAGGGGGTAAAGTAGATTCTGTACAGCCGGTTCAATTACCGGGACATACACAGACCCATTACCTGATAGTTGTAACCAAACAAGCTGCTACCTCTGATCGCTATCCGCGGCGAGTTGGCATACCGGCGAAACGGCCGTTGTGAATAAGCATACCCTACCGCTGTTATGGTGCCGGATGGACATTCTTTTCTAACCTGGTGCGCGGCATTTTGGCCCGATATAAGATTTGCGGCTCGCTAATGCCTTTCAGGGATAGGGGACCAATTGTGTCAAATTGGGCTAACTGCTCCAGGTCTTCCTGGTGCACCTCACTATTCAGGGCTTGGATTACCCCTTTAGAGACCACAATGTGGCCATCTTCGGCAATATCAACCAGTCGGTGAGCGGTGTTGATGGCTCCGCCCACCATACGGAAAGTCATTCGTGACTCAGCCCCTACGTTGCCTACAACCACATCGCCTATATCAATGCCAATGCCCAGCCCAACGTCTGTACCCAGCCGCTCGTACCAGCGCTGGCGTAAATGATCAAAGCGATGGTGCATCAAAACGGCCGTTTTGATGGCCAGGAAGGGTGCATCTTGTTGATCAAAAGGCACATTAAAGCCAACTAAAATCTCATCGGCCGTTAACTCAAACACTGTGCCATCATTATCGATAGCAATATCCATCATTGCCGTGAAAAACTCGTTCAACTGCTGAATTGCTTCATCCGGCGCCAGCTTCATAATCATGCCGCCGGTCCAGTTGCGCAAGTCGGCAAACATCACCACCGCCTGCCGTCTCTCTCGCCGAGATAACAAACCCGGCTCATGCGAGAGAACGTGGTCTACCAGGCGCGGTCCCATATAGCGTGAAAAGGTTTCTTTTACCCGCTGCTTTTCGCGCCGCTCTTGCTCTAGCTTGATTTCCTCAATGCGCTTGATTTCTGTGACATCTTGCATCAAAACGGCATAGCCCACACCCTGAATGGGAGAAATACTGACGTAAAGCGTTTTGCCATTGACCAGCACAATTTCCTGTGGTTCTACGCGGATATCTGTTTGTTTAAATAGAGGTAACAGAATTTTTAACTGAGGAACTTCATAAATGAATTGATCCCGCAGCGAATCCCCATCAATTTCAAAAAGATGTTCAGCGGCCTGGTTAACCAGCGAAACATACAACTCTTCGTCTGTGGTGATGATGGCATCTGTCGACTGGGCCAGAATCGCTTCCAGCTTGCGGCGCTCTTCACTGACTTCGGTAAAAAGATCGGCGTTTTCAATAGCCGTAGTGGCCTGAGCGGCAATAGCTTCTAACAGCAGTAGATGCTCGTGAGTAAAGTAATCGGCTTCGGGATGGTTCAAAATGAGAATACCAACCAGTCTGTTCCACTTGGAGAGGGGAACGCCGATAGCCGAGCCGTAATCTTGCTCATCATCAGGTAAAGTGACCCAGCGTTCGTCTTCGCTAATATTGCTGATGATGTCGCCCCGATTATTTTTTACCAGCCAGCCGCCCAGGCCGCGTGTCATAACATCTTGGGTCACATATTCAGAAATTTCTACTTTGCCGCCGGCCCGAATCAGAAACTTGATGGTTACATTGCCATCATCATCCAGCAGCATGATGTTGCCTTTGGTTGCTCCCAGTGCCGTTTGCGTTTGAGTGATAATTTCAGCAATGGTCGATTCCAGGTCAAGCTGCGTACTAATGGCCCGGCCAATATTGTAGAGAAGCTGGAGCCGGTTCCGTTCTTCTTGGAGTTTGACACGTGCTCGCTTAAGCTGGATGAGGGTCCGTACGCGCACCAGCAGTTCTTCACGTACATGGGGGCGGGAGAGATATTCATCGGCACCAGAACCAATGCCTTCGATACGGTATTGTACTTCACGCAGGGCTGTTACCATGATAACCGGGATAAGATGGGTTTTGGGGTCATCTTTAATTTTTGTGCAGACCTCGAAGCCATTCATGTCTGGCATCATGACGTCAAGCAGGATAATGTCGGGGTCGTGGTCATGCGCCATTTGCAGACCCTCAACACCACCACCGGCCTGCAAGATGGTATACCCCTCCATGCGTAGCTGCGAAGAAAGGAGCAGTCGGTTTTCAGCGTTGTCGTCAACAATCAATACGGTAGAAGCTGTTGTCGAAAGGTCTGTCTCTGTTTTTACAACCATAAATCACCCTTCGTTAATTACATTACAAGCTGCATAATTTATTGAACACGGCCGTTTTCCACCTGCATCATCGTTGCTTGTTCTAAAAAAGTGGCCGTAAACATACCTGGATCGGTGGCCGTTAACAAGGATTGTGTGGCATGTTGTACATAGTGTAACAATAATTCTCGCCGCCGGCTGTCCAGTTCGGCCACAACTTCATCCAATAACAACAGCGGCGTTTCATTGGTTTGGGCTGCCATCCACTGAATTTCTGCCATTTTAAGGGCCAGTAAGGCGCTGCGCTGCTGACCGCGTGAGCCATAGCTGCTGAGATCACGGCCGTTTACCCGAATTAGCCAATCGTCCCGATGAGGACCAACGCTGGTTGAGCCTCGTGCCAGTTCAGCCGGTTGAGCCAATTCTAAAGCCGCTGCATAGTCGGCGGCAATCTGATCGACATTATCCCGGTGGTCTTGCAGCCATTCATATAATTTGATAAGTGCTTCGGTGTCGCCCTGGCGGTTCGATAAATCGCCGCGCAGTCGGGGCAAATAACTTAGTCGAATTGATTCTCGGCCACCGGTTAGCGCCTCGTAATGAATTTGCTGTGCTTCGCGGGCCAGTTCCGTAAAAAAGCGAGCACGACGGGCAAATATATGGCTACCTAAGTGTACCAGCTTTTCATTAAAAACAGGTAATACATCCCGGCTGCCCATCCCTTCTGCCAGCCGGCGCAGCAGCGCATTCCGCTGTTCTAGGACTTTGTTGTATTGGGATAGGGTCTGGCAGTAAACGGGATCAATCTGACAGAGGGTAATATCTACATAGCGCCGGCGAGTCGAGGGTGAGCCGGTGATCAGCTCCATATCTTCTGGTAAAAAGAGAACCACGCGCAAATTGCCCAGCAGGTCCATTAGACGGACTTTGCGCCGGTTGACCAGCGCCTCGCGGCGGAAGCTGCTCTGGCCATTGAAACCACCCTTCTGCTCCTTAATCAACCGCATTTCCAGATGTCGCTCTCCCCCAACTGTCGTAACCTGAGCGACCAAACGGCCAACAATAACCGGCTCCTCACTCTGGCCGGCTGTCCAGTTGATTAGTTCATCATCTTGAGAGGTGTGGGGAGAGCGGGTGGTCGCCAGATAATACAAGGCTTCGAGCAGGTTGGTCTTGCCCTGGGCGTTGTTGCCGTGAAGTAAAATAGGGCCTGTGGGGAGGGGGAGTTCTAAACGGCCGTAATTGCGAAAATTTGTCAGCGACAGATGGGTTACGTGCATAATCTGTGATTGTAACAGATGCCGCTCTGACTGCCAGAAATAATATCATTAACACCTTGCCGGAGGGTGACAAAAAATAATTTGAGACTAACCTGTGGCAGGATTGGCCGTTGGTCAAAATTCATGTTGCGGTGGGCTGGGCCTCATGTTATCCTATGCTCCTGTTTTATGCACGTTGGCATTTATCTAATTTGAATGCTGAAAGTGCCTTATACCAAAGAAATGACAAGGAGCCGCAATGGCCGCAAACGAGAACATTAGCCGTTCACCGTTACGTTTGATTTTAGCTATACTCTTTCTACTTATTGTACCCCTGGCCCTGGGCCTTTATCTGGCTCCCAAACTGGTGCCACAACCCCAAGTGGGCATTATTCGCCTGAGCGAAGATATTTTTAGCCGCTCTACGTATGAAGTCATAGATCAGCTAACTTACGCCCGCAACGATCCGGCCATTAAGGCCGTCGTCCTGGTGATCAACAGTCCCGGCGGGTCTGCCTCGCATAGTGAGGAGCTTTTCCTGGCCGTTCTCAATGCCCGCCAGGATATGCCGGTGGTGGCCAGCGTCGATGTGGTGGCCGCCAGCGGTGCTTATTATATGGCTGCTGCGGCCGACGAGATTTATGCCAAACCCACCTCCTTCGTAGGCAGCGTAGGCGTTATCGCATCACTACCGGGCGATGTATTTATTGAAGATGACATTTTAACCAGTGGCCCGTACAAAGGATTTGGGGGCACACGCGACAGCACGGTGCGCCAGATAGAGCGGGCCAAGTTTTCTTTCTTAGAAGCAGTGCGCGTGGGGCGCGGCGAGCGCCTGAACATGGGCCTGGATGTTTTGTCTCGCGCCGAGGTGTATAGTGGTGTGCAGGCGTTAGAGTTTGGCCTGGTGGATGGGTTGTATTCAACCGATGAGGCCATTCAGCGTGCGGCTAACCTGGCAGGTTTGTCTAACTATCGTGTGGCTGAGTTATATCCGCTGGCGCTTGGAGATGGGGAAACGACCGTTGGCCGCTATCAACCCCCGCCGCTTGATCTGGAACAATTGTGGTCTGTCCCCACCAGCCTGCCCACCGGTATTTATTATCGCTACATGGCGCCAACACAGCGGTAAACGGTAATCGGACCTCCGTTATTCGCTGACCGATAACAGAGTGACCAATAACCGACAAAGGAACTCAACCATATGATGCGTAAAGTACTTATATCTGCCACCATTTTTCTGCTGCTGCTGCTGGCCCCCATCGGCATACGGTACCTGCAATATAATCAGCTTACCGGGTCCGCTCGGGAGGCCCCACCCGTTTATAATCCCACCGAAATCCAGGCCGTGCCTACGCCTGTGGCCGGCACGTTTGTCGATGAGCCTCAGTTGGGCAGCGGGGCTGTCCTGTTAGACATGGCCCATGACAATCAGTTTGCCCTTGAGGAGATTCAATATTTGAACGGCCGTTTAGCGGCTCGTGGTTTTGAACTGCGTCCCCATACTGGGAGCGATCTGGCGGCAGCCCTCCGTTCTGTAACCGCCTATGTGGTCATTTCACCCATCAGAGAGCACAGCCGCAGTGAAATACAGGCTGTCTCTGACTTTGTAGACCGGGGTGGCCGGCTGCTGCTGGTGGGGGATCCGACCAACTTTATGGTCACCGTTGAGGAAGACTTCTTCGGCTTTGATTTCCGCATCGACACTGATGACATTCCGCTGAATACGCTGGCTAATCGGTTTAATATCATTTTCGAGGGGGATTATCTCTATAACACCATTGAGAATGAGGGTAACTTCCGCAACATCCTCCTTAAGTCGGAAGGGTTTGCCGACCATGTTTTGTTGGATGGGGTGGACCGCCTGGCTTTTTATGGCAGCCATTCACTGCAGTTAGGCGCGGGCAGCCAGGCGCTTATTACGGCCGATGACAACACCTGGTCTTCGGCCACCGACCGGGCCGGCGACCTGGTCGTGGCCGCCACCAGCCGTGAGGCGCGCGTTTTGGCCCTGGGTGATTACCATTTTTTGCGACAGCCCTATTACACGGTGTATGACAACGGCCGTTTCATTGCTGCTATGGCCGATTTCCTGACCCGCCTGGACGACCGCAGCTTCATTCTAGGCGATTTCCCTTACTTCTATCAGCAGCCTGTCAACCTGGTTTACTTGGGTCAACCCGACCTCGGTCCTAGTGCATTCGGTGAAATTATTGGGCTGCAAAGCGCCTTTCGCCAGGTCGGGCAATCCCTTAACCTGGCTGCCGCCCCCAAAGAGGGTCATGACATTCTTTACCTCGGCCTCTATAACCAGGCCCAGGAACTTGCCGACGTTCTGGCCGAACATGAGATTACCCTGATCATTGATCCCCCCATTGATCCGGATGATGAAGCCAATGATAATGGCGATGAAGAAGAAAATGATGATGGCGACGAAGAAGAAAATGACACCGCCGTTCGCCGTCTGATTCAGTCTGACCTCGGCCCTATTCAGATGGCCGGTACTGCCCTCATCCTGCTCCATGAAAATGGGAATAGTCGCCAGGTCATTGTTCTGGCCGCCAGCAGTGAGGGCCTACAAACCACGCTGGATCGACTGCTTGATGTGATTCCCTTAACGGCCAATTATGCCCTGGCCGACTGTCTGCTGCAAGACAATCTGGCTCTTTGTCCGACCCTTATTGCCGACGAAGCGGTCGAAGCTGAGTTGGAAACGGGCGGTGTGCCGGTTTCGGTAACCCGACCCGATTCCGGTACAGCCGCTGGCGATTACTTGCCTGACCTGGATGCTGTCCAGCAAGGCAGCATTAATCTGGGCCAAACGGTTGAGGGAACACTAGACGTTGATGAGTCTCACGCCTGGATTTTTAGCGACGGACCGGCCGTTATTGATATCCTGGTAGAAGCTGATCCGGAATTAGATGCCATATTGGAGCTATATGGTCCCGACAATGAGTTGATCGAAAGAGTGGACCGGGCCTTTACCGGGGGCGACGAACTGTTGTCAGGAGTAGAAATTCCCGATGACGGCCGTTATACTATCGTTGTCCGCGACTTCTTTGACGAGGGTGGCGGCTACACGCTGACCGTTAGTGAAGGAGAGCTGGTCGAAGGGCGCGGCATCTTCATCTTTGTCGATGAGCGGGGCACGCCCCTATCCGGGGGCTTTACCAGCGCCACCACGATTGCCGGTTTGCTTAGTGACCGTTACGAAGTAACCATTTGGAGCCTGGCCGAGGATGGCGACTTAACCGATGGGATGCTAGAAGGAGTCGAACTGTTTATCTGGGATTCCGGTGATTACCTTAGCCAGGAAGATATCTTTGACGAAAATGTTTTTATTATTTTTGATTATCTCGATGCCGGCGGTTCGCTCTTTATTACCGGCAGCGCCCCTAACCTCTTTGCCACTGAGGAAATAGTTACCCTGGCCGATCTGGAAGTGTCAGGTGATGATCCCATTTTGCTTGATGGCCTGGAGCAAGGCCAGATCATTACCCTTGATCAAAGCTACGACACCGTTCTTTCGGAAGAACTCGAATTAGAGCCGGGAGCCTTTTCTGTTCTGGTGCGTGGTCCGCAGAGCAGTGGCACAGGTGCCTTTGTCGGTCTGGCTAATATCAGCGATTTCGACAGCCAGCGCACAGTTATTTTGCTGCTTCCCTTTGTGGTGATGCCGGATGAGATACAGTCGATTTTACTGGATAATTTTATGGCCTGGTTTGGTTTATAGGCGATAAACTTTGATACTGTATGTGATGGAGGATAATACCTGAAAAAGGGGTATACTCATTACGCTCTTCCTTATGCACAATAAAATTCTCGTTGTGGACGATGATATTTCACTAACAAAAACGTTGCACAACATGCTGTTGTCGGCCAGTTATATTCCTCTCATTGCCCGTACGGCCGAAGCGGGTGTCGAGCAGATTATCGCTGAAAAACCGGATTTGGTGCTGCTCGACGTGATGATTCCCACCATGGGAGGGTGGGAAGCGTGTCGTCGTATGCGCAAGCTGTCTGATCTGCCCATTATTTTTCTAACGGCGTTAGACCATGTAGACAATGTGGTCAAGGGGTTGGAAATGGGGGCCGATGACTACATCGTGAAGCCGTTTGAAAAAACCGAACTATTGGCCCGTATCAAGGCCCATTTACGCCGGGGATCCGTGCCGTCCGGTACGGTTTCAGAGCTGAGTTTTAGTGATGGCAGACTGCAAATTAACCTGGCGGCCCATGAAGTGAGGCGACAAGGAAATGTAATAGAGCTTACGCCCCGCGAGTTTGAACTGTTGGTGGCGTTGGCTCGTCGCTCCGGGCAGGTTGTGCCTACTGCTGAATTGGTCAAAGTGGCCTGGGGCATGCTGGATGCCGGCGCAGCGGATAATATTAAGCCCTATATCCATTACTTACGTAAAAAATTGGAGATAGACCCGGCTGCACCCCGTTGGATTCAAACGGTGCGCGGTGTGGGCTATCGCTTTAATGATGAATAATAAAAGCAACAACGCCGAGACGCCGAGACGCAGAGAGGATCAGTTTTTTCTCTGCGCCTCTGCGCCTCTGCGTTAAGAGTTTTTGCAGGATCAACTTATATGACGAAAAAACCCGACATCGTTTTCATTGTGCTGGATACTCAGCGAGCGGACCGGCTGGGCTGTTATGGTTATGAACGGCCGCTTACGCCTAACTTAGATCGTTTTGCCGCACAAGGCACTTTGTTTGAACAGGCCGTCTCCCCGGCCCAATGGACGATTCCCAGCCACGCCTCCTTTTTCAGCGGCCTATACCCCACCGCCCATCAAGTCACCCAATCCAACCACAGCCTCAGTCCCGATGTGCCTCATATGGCCGAGGTGCTGCGTGATTCCGGCTACCAGACGGTTGGTTTCTGCAATAATCCGCTGGTAGGCATTTTGAACAACGGCTTTAAGCGCGGCTTTCAAACCTTTTACAATTATGGTGGCGCTATTCCCAGCGTGCCGCAACACTCTAGTTCGCTGCCCTGGCCCTTGAGCCGTCTTTCTGAAGCCTATACTCAGTTTTTGCGCCGCATTTCTTATCCAATTCAGAACTTTTTCGGCCGCTCGGACCTGGCCTTTCGTCTGTCGCTCAACGCCTGGATGACGCCGCTTTGGTCCCGTTTTGCCAACTTTAAGGGGCAAAATGAGCGCTCGGTGCAAGATGTGGTCGAATTTTTAAGACGTCGTGAAAAACAACAGCCGGACAACCCCCTTTTTCTCTTTGTCAACCTGATGGAAACGCACCTGCCGTTTTGGCCGCCGGGCCAATATATAGACCAGGTGGCCCCCTATTTCCGCCAAAGCCGTGAGGCGCGTAACGTGATGCGCCGCTGGAATCGGGAAGCGTACCGCTGGGCGGCTCCCCTGCCGGACCCCTTATCGGACCTGGAGCAGCAGGTCTTGAACGACATGTATGATGCGGAGGTGGCTTATCAGGATGATTATCTGGGGCAGTTGTTGGGGATGCTAAACGGCCGTTCCCGTCGGCGCGATACGCTTACCGTCATTGTTTCTGACCATGGTGATGGTCTGGGCGAACATGGCTACTTTGGCCATGCTTTTGTGGCTTATGAAGAGCTGGTCCATGTGCCCCTCATTCTCCACTGGCCTGGCCAACTGCCGGCCATGCGCGTGGAGACGCCGGTCAGCAGCCGCCGTGTTTACCACACCATCTTGAGCGCCGCCGGCCAAATCGCCGAACGCCCCAACCTGGATTCAGCTGCTGTGCGTAGTCTGAGCCTGCAGCGCACCATCTACGGCCCTGACCCGGAACAAGGGACCGCTTTTGCTGAAGTCTATCCGCCGCTCAACTTTGTGCGGGCCATTGAGCAGCGCAGCCCTCATCTGCTGGACGATTTTCGCTGCCTGTCGCTGCGGCGAGCTGTGGTTAAACGGGATAACACCCGCCGGCCTTTCAAGCTGATTATGGTCGATGATGAGGCGGATGAACTGTTTGACTTGAAATCCGATCCGCTAGAGTGTAATAATATAGTAGCAGCGCAGGGAGAAACGGCCGTGCAGTTAAGCAGCGACATTCAACGGATGACCAGCCAATCCCATCGCCGCCAGGAACAGTTGACGGCCGGCCGCAGCATCGACCTGGACAGTGACGACCAGTTGAGGCAGCGTTTGCGCGGCCTGGGCTATTTAGATTGATTTAATATACGTAGTGCGTAATGCGTAGTGCGTAGACTCCACTACGTACTACGCGCTACGCACTACTAATGAGGAAATATGCTAGATTCATTACAAATTGATCCCGTTGCTTTTACCATTCCCCTTGGGGATGGCTTTGAGATTTATTGGTACGGTATTTTAATTACGCTCGGTATTGCTATTGGCGCTGTTTGGGCCAGTAACGAAATCAAACGTCGGCAGGGAGAAAAAGCCGTTGATGAATTTTATAACGGCCTGATTGTGGCCATCATCAGCGGCTTTTTGTTCGCCCGCCTCACCTATGTCATCCTTGACGTGTTGGGTGGGGGCGGCGCAGCCTATACCAGCCTGGGAGATGTGTTCAACATCCGGCAGGGGGGTATCAACATTCTAGGTGGCTTTATTGGTGCCTTTGTTTTTGCCTATGGCTATGTGCGTCTGCGAAAGCTCACTTTTTGGCATTATGCTGACGTGGCCGGCCCGGCACTGCTTATTGCTCAGGGAATCGGCCGTTGGGGCAATTTCATCAACCAGGAACTGTACGGCCCGCCTACAGAACTGCCCTGGGGTATTCTGATTGAACCCCGCTTCCGTCTGATTCAATTTGCCGACCTTAGCCAATACCCGGTTGATGCCCGCTTTCATCCCACCTTTTTGTATGAATCGCTTTGGCTGCTGGTCGGCTTTGGGCTGCTGCTCTGGCTTAACCATCGCTACCGTGACGTGTGGAAGCCGGGCACACTCTTTGGCCTCTTCCTGGTCTGGTGGGGGCTTGGCCGTACCTGGATCGAATTTTTCCGTCCCGACCAGGTCACCATTGGCAACAGCATTATTACCTACTCGATGGTCATGGCTTTTGGCCTGGCTATAGCCGGCGTTCTTGTCTTGTTACAGCGGTACGACAAACTGCCCGAATCGGCCCGCCTGCAGCGTCGCAAGGGTCGTCGCCGCCGTAAGCCTAAGCCGCGCCGCTCTGAATAAAAATGCGACCGAGGACGGAGGACGAAAGACGGATATTTAGACCTCCGTCCTTCGTCCTTTGTCTTCCGTCCTTATAGGAGACAACTGGTGGAACCAAACAATTCACAAAAATTTGACCAACTGGCGCTGACCTTTGATGATGTGCTGTTAGCGCCCGGTTATTCGGACGTGCTGCCGGCTGAAGTTGATTTGCGCACGCGCCTGGCCGGCAATTTGTACCTCAACGTGCCCATTCTGTCGGCCGCTATGGATACCGTCACCGAAGCGCGTATGGCCATTGCTTTGGCGCGTGAAGGGGGCATTGGCGTCATTCATCGCAATCTTTCCCCCGAGCAGCAGGCGGAAGAGGTAGACAAGGTGAAACGGTCTGAGGCGGGTATGATTGTCTCGCCTATCACCCTGCGGGCCGACGATACGCTGGCCGACGCCGAGAATCTAATGAGCCGTTACCATATTTCCGGCATTCCGGTGACGGATGATGCGGGCAAGTTGGTGGGCATTTTGACCAACCGGGACACCCGTTTTGTTACGCCCGGCCCGCAGCCGATTTCAGCCTATATGACCAGTGAAGGATTGGTGACGGCCCAGGTAGGCACGACGCTGGAAGAGGCCAAGTCGATTTTACACAAGCACCGCATTGAAAAGCTGCCGCTGGTGGACGAGAAAGGGTATCTGAAAGGGCTGATCACGGTCAAGGACATTATGAAGAAGCTGGATTATCCGCTGGCGGCCAAGGATGAAAACGGCCGTTTACTCTGCGCCGCCGCCATTGGCGTGGGGGATAAAGGGCTGACGCGGCTGGGACTGTTGGTGGAGGCGGGCATTGATACGGCCGTTATCGACACCGCCCACGGCCACACTGCCCTCGTCTTAGAGACCATTCGCCAGGCCAGGGCCAGTTACCCCAATCTGCCCCTCATTGTCGGTAACGTAGCCACAGCCGACGGTGCCCAGGCACTTATCGAAGCCGGGGCCGCTGCTATCAAGGTTGGTATCGGGGCCGGTTCTATTTGTACCACCCGCATTATTTCCGGGGCCGGCATGCCCCAAATTACGGCCATCAGCGCCTGTGCCGCCGTTTGTCGCCGGCACGATATCCCCTGCATTGCCGATGGTGGCATTAAATACAGCGGCGATATCGTCAAGGCCCTGGCTGCCGGGGCCAACGTTGTGATGCTTGGCTCTATGCTGGCCGGTCTGGAAGAAAGTCCTGGCGACATCATTTTGTACGAAGGGCGGCGCTATAAAGTTTACCGGGGCATGGGCAGCCTGGGGGCTATGCAGGGACATGGAGCCGACCGCTATGCCAGCGGCATCAAAGCCGAGCGAGATAAACTGGTCCCTGAAGGGATCGAGGGTCAAGTTCCGTACCGGGGCAAATTGGGCGATCTGGTTTACCAGATGGTTGGCGGTCTGCGGGCGGGGATGGGCTATGTCGGGGCGGCCAATCTGGACCAACTGCGGCAAAAGTCCCGCTTTGTGCGCATCACCAACGCCGGTCTGCTGGAAAGCCATCCCCACAGCGTGGCCATTACCAAAGAAGCCCCTAATTATCAGGTAAGGCATTAAAAGCAAAGTGGCATAGTTGCACGGCGGCAAAGTGGCGAAGTGGCCTGGTTACTTTGCTACTCTGCCACTCCGCCGCTTTGCTACCCATCATACCAAGGAGAATATTCATGGCAAAAAGGAAACCTATCTTATCAGAGGAACAGAAAAAGCGGAATGATGAAATTCTGGCGCGTTTGGAGGCAGAGCGGGAGCGCCTGGTTGAGGAAACACGCGCTTTACAGATGCAAGAGCGCCGCCGTCCCGGTCGCAAACGCCGCAAAAAAAGTAATGTGTGAAGCGTGAAGCGTGAAACGTGAAGCGTGAAGCGTGAAACACTCTTGTAGTGACGCACTACGCACTACGCATTACGCACTATGCACTACGCACTAAATCATAATGGATTTTGATCATAACACCTTTATTTCCCCCTTTACCTGGCGCTATGGCAGCGAGACGATGCGCCAGATATGGTCGGAACACAATAAGCGTCTGCTGATGCGCCAGGTTTGGGTAGCCCTGGCCACGGCTCAACACCAGGCCGGTCTGATAACGGCCGAACAGGTGGCCGACCTGCAGCAGCATAGGGACCAGGTGGACATTGAGCGTGCCCTGGTCATTGAGCAGGAGACGCGCCACGATGTGATGGCCGAAATTCGCACCTTTGCCGAACAGTGCCCGGTGGGGGGCGGCATTATCCATCTAGGGGCCACCAGTGCCGATATTACCGACAATGTGGATGTGCTGCGGCTGCGCGAAGCGGCCGTTTTGCTGCGCCGGCAGTTGGCCGAGTTGTTACAAGCATTAGCCGACCGCATTGAGGCCACGGCCGATTTGCCCACCATGGCCCATACCCATATTCAGCCGGCCGAACCAACCACCCTCGGTTACCGCTTTGCTGTCTATGCCCAAGATTTGCTTGAAGATTATAAGGCGCTGGATCATCTGATCGCCACCCTGCGCGGTAAAGGACTGAAAGGGGCGGTGGGCACACAGGCTGCCTACGACGAACTGCTCCACGACAGTCCGATGAGCGCGGCGGAGATGGAAGCGGTGGCTATGCAGGTCCTGGATTTGCCCACCTTCCCCATTGCCACCCAGACCTATACCCGTCAGCAAGATTTGCGTGTGCAGCAGGTGCTGGCCGGTATGGCCGCCTCCCTGCATAAATTTGCCCTCGACTTTCGCATCTTGCAATCGCCTCCCTTTGGCGAATGGGCCGAGCCGTTTGGCCAGAAGCAGGTGGGGTCGTCGGCCATGCCCTTTAAGCGCAATCCGATCAACACCGAAAATATCTGCTCGCTGGCCCGCTATGTAGGGGCGCTGCCCGCCGTGGCCTGGGATAATGCCAGCCAGGCAATTTTGGAGCGTAGTCTGGATGATTCGGCCAACCGACGTGTTTTCCAGGCGGAATCTTTTCTGGCCATGGATGAACTGCTGCGCCGGGCCGTGCGCCTGGTGCGAGAGATGGTGGTAGATGAAACGGCCGTTGCCCGCAATATGGCCATCTACGGTCCCTTTGCCGCCACCGAACGGCTGCTGATGGCCCTGGTCAAAGCGGGGGCCAGCCGCCAGGACGCCCATGAATGGATTCGGGCGTGCAGCCTGGAAGCGTGGGCCGTGCTGCGCCAGGGGCAATCTAACCCGCTGCTTGATTTGCTGGTGGCCCATGGGGAAATCGGCCGTTTTCTGAACGAGGGGGAAATACGGCCGTTGCTCGACGCCACGGCCCATACGGGAACGGCCGCCGTGCGCGCCCGCCAGTTGGCCCAGGCGGTAGGTCAAGTTGTTACAGCATAATAGAGTCTTTTGTTTCAACTGCGTAAACAGATCATAAAAGGCGAATCGCTTTTCCGATTCGCCTTTTTGGGTGATGGGGGAGGCTGGTTTCTCAGCTCCACTCAGTGATATCCCAGGGAGTAGAGAGGCCATGCCGCTGTAATGCCTGGCAGCGTTGTAAATAAGCCACGGCCGCTTGGTCATCCGGATACTGGGTAGTCAACCGGGCAAATATGGCTTCTGCCTGCGCCAGTTGTCCTAACTCATACTGTTGCAAGGCTTGTTCAAACAAGGATTTGCTTTCCTCTTTTTGCGTGCGTATTGGTTCAGGTAGACCATCCAGTAATTCATAAACCTGAATAGATTCTTTTTTACCGCGCACCAACAGTTTGCCGAGAGAGCGAACCTGGTAAGGGGCATCAGCCGATAGTTGAGAGAGGGTTTCTGCGCTCAAGATAATGTTGGTGCCATACACTTTGTTCAGGTCTTCCAGGCGTGCTGCCACGTTGACGGCATCGGAAATAACTGTGCCGTCCATACGCTCCATCTCGCCGACTGTGCCCAGCATCATACGGCCGTAATGGAGGCTAATGCCGATACGAATAGCGGGATACCCTTTACCGGCCTGGTTGAATTCGGCTACTTTCTGGTGCAAAGCAAGCGCTGTCTTGATCGCTTCAGAGGGTTCATGTCCAAAGAGAGCCATAATAGCGTCGCCCACGTATTTATCAATAAAGCCGTTATATTGGCGGATAATTGGGCTGACCTGTTCCAGATAATCATTGAGAAAGCGGAAATTCTCTTGCGGGGACATTGTTTCAGAGATGCTGGTAAAGGAGCGGATGTCGGCAAACAAGACGGTCATGTCTCTTTGAATTTGGTCACCTAGTTTGACATCCAGAATGCTTTCTTTGCCTAAGGCGTATAAAAATTCGCGGGGTACGAAACGGCCGTAGGCTTTTGTCAGGCGCACTTGTTGGGCCAGTGAATCCTCCAGGTTGGTATATAATCGCGCATTTTCTACCGAGATGGCGGCCTGGGTAGACAACAACTTCAAGGTTTCGATTCGTTGGGGTGTAAAAACACCCGCCGTCAGATAATTTTCCATATAGACTATCCCTGACAGTTGACCCTGGTTGATTAAAGGGAAACAAAGCAAGGATTGAGGTTGATTTTGCACAATATAGGGATCGCGGATGAACGGTCCTTCATGCCGGGCATCGTTGAGAACAACATTTTCTTTGGTACGGGCTACATAGTTGATAACAGAAACCGGCAGGGGTGCATTAGCCGGGTCTTGAATAGAGATTGCCTGTAAGGTTTGAACTTCTTCTTGATTAACAGAGCCTTTGGCCTCAACATACCATGTGCCCTCCCTTTCTAAAAGCAGATAACCATATTCGGCCCCCGCGTTTTCAATTAGGGTTCGCATTAGCTTTTGCAGTAAAGTCTCTAACACAATTTCACCGGAAATGGCCTGGGAGGCTTTCATAACAGAGTGAATATCTAAAGAGGTCGCTCCTTGCCGGCTGCCGGTGGTGGAATCGGTGCTGTAGGCCGTGCTGCTGGATTGGGGGGTAAGGGTAGCGGTTGTTTTGATACTATACGCCAACTGGGCCGCCAAAGCAGGATAGTGAGCCTCCAGATGGGCTACTTTGGCGTTGGCTCCCCAACGCAGGTAGGCATAACGGGCATCGGTCAGATAAACAAAGGCTACTTTTTCCCGGCCCTGGTTCAGATAGAAACGGGCGGCCAGCTCGTTGGCTACACCTTCTTCATGCAGCAGATTGTATTCACGGGTATGGTGAATGGCTTTGTCGTAAAATTTGGCCGCCTGGTTAAAGTCGGTGTGAATATGCGACCATTCCGCCTGGAGAAGATAAACATAATGACGATAGTTAGGCCCAAACTTAGACCACTTTGATAATTGTTTCAGGTCTTTTTTTACCTGACGAAGCAGGGTTTTTTTGTTAGCCGGATTGTCGCCAGCGACAGCCAGGGAGGTCAGCGAACGGTAAAAGAGGAAGCGGGGCATATTAGGGGCACCCCGGGCGGATTCCTTGTACTCATCAAACTTTTGGGCATTTTCTAAGGCTTGGTCATATTGGTAGAAGAGATAGCTTAAAAACAGCTTTTGCAGATAAACATTGCCCACGCCGGTGCGGTCATTGGCTGCTATTTGTTTCGGTAGAGTGACCCGTTCATCATAAATGGGTCCCAGCAATTCTATGGGGTCTTCTCCTTCCATTTCCCCTTCACCCATTAAATTAAGGGCAGCCTGCCAATATATTTCTATAAAATGTTGGGCACTTTTTTGTTGCAGTTCTTTAATGGTTTGTAGATTTACGGCCGATTTTTGGGCCACTTCCGGCAAGGGGCGTCCTATCACATAGTCGATTAAGGTTTCAATATACAGGTTAAAACTGGCAAATTCAAAATCCCCGGTATCCATGCCGGCCTGATAGCCGGCCACAAGCGGAGGTAAGCAGTCTGGCAAAGGGTCTTTCCAATGTTTAATAAAGGTCATTCTGACCATGGCGATTTTAGCCTGGATGTCACGCGCCTGAAACGTTTGTTGCAAGGTGTGGGCCAATTCACCAAATTGATAGCCTGTATCGATATTGCCGGTAACCCCACATAGCACCAGACCATAACAAGCGTAGGCGAAGGCAGATAGGGGCGCGTTCCCATGAGCTAATGATAGCCGAATGATACGGAACACAAAGAGAAGAAAGGTGGCCGGTGCGGCTCTGAAGGCGGAGGACAATACCTGGCTGATAAGGCGAATGACCATCAATGTTTCAGGATCCCGCATTTCGGGTAAATTGGCCAGGTCTGCTGGTGCTTGGCCCCGTAAGTGGAAGCGGGTATGAAGCAGCTCATACAAAATATGGAGCCGGCCGGGGTTTTCTGGTAATTTGATATTGAGTTGGGCTAACGCTTCTTTGGTAATTTGTAAGGCTTTGATCGGTTCTAACTGGGTCACATGGGCCAATATGCGTACTTCATAGGCATACATTTTGTCGAGGGTCGACGTTGCTCTTTCCAAAATGATATTGACCAGCGCATCCATTTGTGTGAATTCATTGCTCAGATAGGCGGTTTTGGCGGCCAGGACATGCTGGTCCAGGGTTTCTCTATAGGCGGTTTGCCAGTTTCCATCTGGTATTAAGGCCAGGGTCATTTGCATATAGGTAAAGGCAACGGAGAAAGCGGCGGAGTCATATGCTTTTTGAGCGGCCCGGTAGTTAAGGGCAGCCAGTTTTTTTTCTTCCTGCTTGCTGTGGATAATGGCTTTTGCCTGGTTGAAGTGATTGACTAATTCAAAAAGGTGGCTGTCTTGTTCAGGATGCTGCCAGAGTATCTGCCCGATTTGGTAATGGGTTTCCTCTCGTTCTGATGCGGTTAGAAGGGAGTAGACGGCGTGCTGAATACGATCGTG
>JAWOIM010000385.1:0-4923 GCA_046484685.1 Chloroflexota bacterium
CCACATGCAGGGCCACGGCGTCCATGCCATTCACCTGAAAGTTAACCCAGCCGTTGGCCGGTACGTCTACGGTCGGCCCGGTGCAGCTTGCGCTTGCTTCAAGATAATCACCGGCGATAACGTTACAGTAAGTGCCGGCGGGCAGACCCGTTTGCAGCCATTGGTTTAACTGTCCGCCTTCCCGGTTGATAACCACAAACCCTTTGTCTCCCCGGCTGAAGGCGATCTGGTTGCTGCCGTTGGTCCACCAATTGTCTACGGTAAAGGCCGAAGCCGTGTGATTGCGGAAGGCAACCATGTTTTTGATGGGCTGCCAGCGATGTTCGCAAACCCAGTCGCTGCCAAAGCAGTTGAGACTGCCGTCAGGATTATAGACTGATGTGGTATTCCCCTGGCCGTCGTGGGGCGGTCCCTGATTATCGTTCCAGCCGCCCCATTCGTAACTGGACATCACTTTGGGATACCCATAAGGCCAGGCCAGCATAAAGACGTTGGCCAGGTCGTAAAGCTGGCCGCTGCGGTGCGTGACCTGGGCCGCCATGCCGTGACCGCGCTGGTTGTCATGGTTGTCGACAAAGACAACGGCCGTCTGGCTGGGCAAAAAGCCCCATCCTTCACCAAACATATTCTGGCCATTGAACCAGGCCAACTGCCCTTGGGCAAAGACGTGACCAATGCGCTCACTGTATTTGAATTCGGTGACATCGGCCGTGCTGATATAGTCCCAGGAGCTGGTCGACTGGCCGCCGGGATCAATGACTTCCTGGAAAACGTAGAAATCACCCTGAACGCGGCCCAGAATATTGGCAATATCGGCCGGGTGCATATGCTTGGCGGCATCCAGACGGAAACCGGCTACGCCTATATCGACCAGCGTTTGCAGGTAAGTGGCGATGGTGCTGCGTACATATTCGGCACCTGTGTCTAAATCAGGCAGCGCTACCAGACGGCAATTTTGTACGCGCCAGGCCCGCTGGGCATTGATGGTGGGGTCGGGGTGGGCCTCGTAATCTTCGCCGTTAATGGTGCAGTTGCTGTGGAAGTCCCAGGATGAATACAGGGGATAACTCAGCGTGCCGGGATCGAAGGGGGAACCACCGATACCAACGCCGGTATTCCAGGCGGCCGTATGGTTGATAATAGCGTCTACGTAGATATCCACACCGGCTGTCTGGCAGGTATCGACCATATTTTGAAAGGCTTGCAGGTCGCCACTGCGGCTGGTCAGATTGTAGCTGACAGGCTGGTAACGGGCCCACCAGGCATAGCTGAGGTCTTTGCCTTCAGGGTTGGTGCCACCGACCAGCCGGTGGTCGATGTGTTCATTCGGGGGCGAAACCTGCACCGCCGCAAAGCCATGTGGCCCTAAGAAGTTGGTACATTCTTGAGCAATGTCGTCCCATTTCCACTCAAACAGGTGGACAAAGACGGTGCGCGGGGGTGGCTCATTGGCTGTAACAACGGGTGTGGATTCTGATTGGCTTATGGTTACAAAAAAGGCCAGAACCAGGCTGAGTGTGAACAGCAGATAGATTCTCAAACGGGGGGATGAACTTATCATGACGAGTTGCTCCTTCGAAAATAGACGATGGACGATGGACGATAGATGATAGACGATGAATTTTTATGTGCGCCATGCGCGTGTTGCCTCTTAGTTCTTTCTTCCTTTGTCCTTCTTACGTCTACCTTTATTTTATAGTGTACTAGATGAAAACGGCCGTAACTTCAAAAAAACTGCACAATTACTGTAGAATTACTATTGTATACCCTGTATAATCAGAAGCCACTCCTGGAAAGGACCACGGACCATAGACCATAGACGATAGCCCCTGATTAAATCAGGGTGGACGATGAGATTTGATTTTTCGGGGTGGATTTTCATTATTAGGACTTACGCACTTATCGGAGGTTGAATCTGTCGAAACCGGCTTCGACAAGCTCAGCCTGCGTAAGTCCTGATTATTACGGAATAGCTTATCATGCAGCAGTACCCGCCCGATCTGTTCGATTACAAATCTGTACGACGCGCCCTTAAATGCTGGCATGACGTGCGGCATCTTAGCCAACATCCGCTGGCCGTCCTGCCACTGGTACAAAATCAGGCGTATGCCGGTCAGGAGGATGGACCGGGGTTAGTCTTGCGCCGTCTGCTGCGCTGCATGATTGAAGAAATGCGACCAACGGAGGCTGAACCAGACTTCACGCGCCGGCGCTGGCGTTACTATACTATCTTGAAGGAACAATATATCAACGGCCGGCGTACCATAGAGCTGCGCGATGAGCTGGGTGTGTCGGAGAGTGGCTATTTTGCCGACCAGCGGCAGGCGCTCAAGCGGTTGGGGAACCGGCTGCGGGAAAAGGAGATAGCGATAGAAGCGGCGACGCAGCCAACGGCCACCTCGACCAGCTCAGTGCAGGCCGTTTCAGAAAAAGTGGCGGACATCTCCCAGCCGATTAGGGGCTTAGCGCCGGTGCACCTGCCCCAGCAGCCAACGCCTTTCATTGGCCGCTGGCAAGAGCGGCAGCAGATAGCCGGTCTGCTGGCCCAACCTGACTGTCGGTTGATTAGCCTGATAGGGCCGGGCGGTATGGGTAAATCTCGCTTGAGTATTCAGGTGGCTCAGGAGCAGGCCCACCATTTTAAGGACGGCGTCTTTTTTATACCGTTGGCCCCCCTGGAACAGGCCGCTTATGTAGTAACGGCCGTTGCCGCCGGTGTCGGTCTTAGTTTTGACAGCCAGACAGATCCCCAGGAACAACTGCTCAACTTTTTGCGCCAGAAAGAGGCGCTGCTGGTTCTGGACAATTTTGAACATGTCCTGGGCGGCGTTTCTGTGGTGCAAACATTGTTGCAGCAAGCAGCCGGCGTCAAAATTATAACTACCTCTCGCGAACGGCTTAACCTGCGCAGCGAATGGGTCATACTCATAGACGGCATGAAGTTTCCTGAGGCAGACCTGTTGCAAGCCGATCCGTTAGACCATACAACCCTGACCAACTACAGTGCGGTGCAGCTTTTTGAGGGCGTGGCTCAACGCCAGTTAGGCGAACCATTACCGGAATCGGCGTTACTGTATGTGGCCCGCATTTGCCGGCTGGTGCAGGGAATGCCCCTGGGTATTGAACTGGCCGCCAGTTGGGTTCACCTGATTCCCTGCCGCGAGATCGTGACCGAAATTGAGCGTAACCTCGATTTTTTGGCCGGCTCCTTTCGAGATTTACCGGAGCGACATCAAAGTTTGCGGGCGGTCTTTACCCATTCCTGGAACCTGTTAACGGAAGTAGAGCAGACGGTTTTTTGTCGCCTCTCGCTTTTTCGAGGCAGCTTTACCCGCCAGGCGGCGCAGCAGGTAGCCGGGGCGACGCTGCCGGTGCTGCACACGCTAAATAACAAGTCGCTGCTCACCCGGCGGCCGTCGGGCCGTTATGTGGTGCATGTGCTGCTGCGCCAATTTGCAGCCGAGCGTTTACGCGAATTGCCCACTGTATGGACGCTGACCCATGACCAGCACAGCTGTTATTTTTTGCGCTTTTTACAGGCAGAAACGGCCGTTTTGCGTCAGGGGGGCCGGCAGCGGGATGGGCTGACTCGCCTTAAAAAAGAGCTGGAAGATATACGACTGGCCTGGCGCTGGGCCGGCGAGAAAAACCAGGTAGACCTGCTGCACGGGGCAGCCGAACCCCTCTATCTGTTATATACGATGCTTAACCGGCTGCGTGAAGGGGAGGAAGTCTTTGCCCGTGTTGTAGCCCAACAGCATCTCAGCACCCAACCGGATGAACGGGTGCTGGGTTTGGCCCTGGCGTTTCAGGGGCGTTTTAATCTGGATTTGGGTCATCTGGCGTTGGCGCAGCAGTTGTTGCGGCAAAGCGTCTTGATACTGCAACAGGTCGGAGCAGACCTGCGTCAGACGGCCCTGACCGGTACGCTGGCTATTGAGGCTAACCTGCCAGAAGCGGACATGCAGCCGGAACAATTATATGAAACGGCCGTGGCTTATTTTACCCAGGCTGGTGATGACTGGGGCCTGGCCACGGCCCACTTTAACCTGGTCGCCCACTACCGGACTATTGGCAGCCCCCATCATTATGACAGAGAGCAGCAGTTATTGCAGCAAAGCTATGCCCTGCGCCAGAAAATTGGCGACCAGTGGGGCCTGGCCAAATGTCTCAACAATTTAGGCATTATTGCCTATGAACGGGGTCATTACCCCGAAGCGGAGCAGTATGCACGCCAGGGATTACACCTGCATCGTCATTTAGGCAATCGTCTGGGAGTGGCTTACTCGCTGCAGCACCTGGCTCAGGCCGTCGGCATACAGGGCGCTTATCTGCAGGCCAGACAACATTATGAAGAGGCGTTGGCTATTTTGGAAGCGTTTGGCAACCGGCGGGAGATTGCCATTTGCCTGGATTGTATCGGCTATATGTTTTATATGCTGGACGATGTAGCTGCTGCCCAACGGTATTACGAGGAGAGCCTGCATATCTGTCAGCAGATGGATGATGCGCAGGGTATTGCCTGGTCGCTGCACAATTTGGGGGATGTGGCCCGCCGCCAGGGGGCTATGGCTAAAGCCCGGCAGCTTTATCAAGAAAGCCATGAACTTCACTGCCGCCAAGAGCCGTTGGCCTGGGGTCGCGTGGTAGCGCTAGAGAAGTTAGGCCGCACGACGCTGGTGCTGGGCAGGTATGAGGAAGCCATGGCCCTGCTGCAAGAGGCGTTCGAGTTGGCCTTACAAACAGAGCGTTTCCGTGAGGCTATGGATGCGCTTTATGCTATGGCCCAAATTTTGTGGCATTGGCAGCAGCCGGAGCAGGCGTGTGGCTGTCTGGAACTGGTTCTGTCCCACCAGGCTACGGCCAAAGAAACGCTGGATGCGGCCCAGACTTGTTGGTCGGCGTGGCAGCACACACTACCAT
>JAWOIM010000310.1:0-3093 GCA_046484685.1 Chloroflexota bacterium
ATCTCTTCTCCCGCCGCATCTTTCAACAAATAGCCGCAGGCTCCGGCCCGAATGGCGTCAAATACCCAGTCATCCCCGTCATAGGTGGTCAACACCACCACCCGCGTTTCCGGCAGCGCCGTACTGATGCGGCGCGTGGCGTGAATGCCGTTCAGCACCGGCATTTTCAGGTCCATCAGTACCACATCCGGCTTTAGCTCCAGGGCCATCTGGCAGCCGACCTCCCCGTTTTCGGCCAGCCCCACCACCTCTATCCCCTCGCTGTGGCTGAGGATAATGTTGAGTCCTTTGCGGACAACTTCTTGATCGTCACAAATGATTACTTTTATCATGATTTAGTGCGTAGTGCGTAATGCGTAGTGGGTTGTCATTATGCTACGCCCTACGCACTGTAAGCTTGACAGTGGTGCCCTGACCGGCCTGGCTCTCAATTTCTAGGTCGGCGTCAATGAGGGCGGCCCGTTCTTTCATGCCCAGGAGACCAAAACGGCCGTTATTGCCGGCCTCAATCTGGTTGACGTCAAACCCCTGGCCATCGTCGCTGATGGTGAGATGCAAACGGCCGTTTTCCAGCCCCAATGATACCCCAATTTGGCTGGCCTGGGCATGGCGCTCAATGTTGAGCAGCGCTTCATCGGCAATGCGATAGACCGACTGTTCTACCAACGGTGGGAGCGGAGGTAGAGGGGACAGGATGTTACTTTGCAGCGGCAGCCCCATGCGACCGGCCAGCCGTTCGGCTCGCTGCTGCAGGGCGGCGGCCAGCCCCAACTCTTCTAAAGGCGAAGCGCGTAAAGCGGCAATGGCCCGGCGGGATTCTTCCAGGCCGCGCCGGATTTGCTGTTGGGCTTCGACCAGTTCAGTCGCCGCCGCCTGCGGGTCCAACTTGAGGAGGGTGGAGACGGCTTGAAGCTGTACGGCCGTTCCCGACAGAGAATGGGCCAGCGTATCGTGCAGTTCGCGGGCCAGCCGGTTGCGTTCGCGGCTGGTGGCCAACTGCTCGCCGATAACGGCCTGCTCGGCCAGCTTTCGGTTGGCGGTAGCCAGGGCGGCCTGCTCTCGCCGTTGCGCCGTGGCCAGCGTGGCCACCGTGTAGGCCAGAATGAGGGTCACGCCCAGCAGCACAAAGCCGCGTATGGCGTAAATGCCCCAGGTAAAGGCGTCGGGCGGCAGGACGAGGGGGGTGAGCATATAGAGCAGGCCGCTCACGCTAAGGCTCACCCACATGCCGAAACGGCCGTACTGCCAGCTTGCCAGCACCACCGGCACCATCATAAACAGTCCGCCCAGGGCATAGACGGAGTTGATTTGCTCCTGGGTCCAGTTTAATGCGGTTACGTAGCGGGGATTAGCCAGCAGCGGTTCAAAAGGCACGTGGCTGCTCTGCCACAAATCAAGCTGAGGGGCGATGAGGGCAAAGATGAGGGCGATAATTAATTGGGTGTGCATCAATCGTCTGGAGTGAGGCCGCAGCCAGTGGGGCCAGGGCAGCAGCCAGAGCAGCAGCAGTGTACCGGTGGCCAGGGCCATGCTCCAGTTGAAAATGTGCCAGCGTTCCACCAGGATATAGCCCAAGATGATAGCTACGGCCGTACCGACCAGCTTTAGACCGACGGCCACGCGAAAGGTATTGAGCAGTTGAGGCGGGGGCGGCTCTTGCCAGAGCTGCTCCCGCCGCCAGGTTTCCAGTAAACTCATTGTGTGATAAAAGCGTGATGCGTGAAACGTGAAACGTGACGTCTTTACCTGTTACGTTTCACCCAGCACACCGGTGATTTTTATGCGGTTGGCCGGCTGGCTGGTTGGCCTACAGCATAATAGACGGTTGATGACGCTTGGTCTTGGGCACGTACGGGGTGGGTGTCCAGGGGTTGCGGCCGTTCTCGTTTGGGTGGAGTCTGGGGCAAGTTTTGACCCCCGTTGCCGCCGTTGTGGTTGGTCGTGGCAGCCAGTTTGTTGTGTCGTTTTTGGCGCAGTCGGGCAAAGTTGATGATATTGAAGTAGTGCATAATGGCCAGCACAATGAGGACGACGCCGGTTTTGGTGCTGATAAACTCAATCACCTGGACGCTGTTGGTGGGACTTTGGCCATAGCTCAAAAAGAGGGCCACAAAGCCGAGGTTGACCAGGTAAAAGCCGGTGATGAGCAGATGGTTGACCGAATCCCCCATATTTTCATCGCCGCCGAACGCTTCGATGACAAAGATACGGCCGTTTTTAAACAAAACACGTCCCACCCAAATGGTCATGGCCAGACTGATGAGGATGTAGATAAGGTAAGTAATGGTTGTGTACATGATAGTTGCTCCTGACTAACTTTGGTTGATTACCTCCATTGTGCCAGAAGATAGTCAGGAGCGATAGTGCCTGAGGTCATGCGAGGGTATTACGCAGGTCATTGGTAGGGAAATTAACGGTGCAGTGGGAACCTGACAGGTTTTAAAAACCTGTCAGGTTTGAGTTTCACAAATTCTTGTTTCAGTTACCAGTTCTCTAAAGCCTGTTTAATGCTCAACACAAACTGGTCGCCGCTGGCCCCGTCCATAATACGGTGGTCGAAGGTGAAGCTGACGTAGGCACACGGCCGTATCACAATGGCGTCCTCTGCAGTCACTTTGACCCGCTTTTCGATAGCCCCTACGCCCAGGATGCCGCACTGGGGCTGGTTGATAATGGGGCTGGCAAAGAGGCTGCCAAAGACGCCGTGATTGGTGATGGTAAAGGTGCCGCCCTGCACGTCGTCCGGCTTTAGTTTGTTGTCGCGGGCACGTTCGGCCAGGTCGTTGACGGTGCGGGCCAGGCCGCGCAGGCTGTAATCACCGGCCTGTTTGATGACGGGCACAATCAGGCCGTCGTCGATAGCGGTGGCCATGCCGATATTGATCTCTCGCTTGAGCAAAATACCCTCGTCGGTCCAACTGCTGTTCGCCAGCGGATGCTGCTTGAGGGCTTGAGCGACGGCCGCCACCAGGTAAGGGGTGAAGGTGAGCTTAACGCCGTCGCGGGCAAATTCCCCTTTATGCTTGCTGCGGTGGGCCACCACGGCCGAAAAGTCAATCTCGTGGACGGTGGTGAGTTATTAGAACAGTTAAA
>JAWOIM010000501.1:0-4905 GCA_046484685.1 Chloroflexota bacterium
GCTGACAGATCGTGCCTGGCAGGTTGTCACCGATTGGGCCTGGGATTGGTTGACAGAGTTGGAGTATGACCTGGAATCCTTAAAAGATGATGACGAAGCCCGCCATCTCTTTTTGACCAGTTGGCTGGGTGAAAAAGAATACGATATTACCCGTCTGGAAGTAGAGCCAACATACGCTCGTTTAGCGGCCGTTAATGAATGGCTGCGTCAGCAAGAGTGGGATCCCGCTCAAATCTTTCCGCCAGACAGTGACCAGTTGCGTAAAGATGCCTGGCATCCTTACGATGAACAGGCCATTATCGCCTGTATCCGTCTCTGGTATGCCGCTATGTTAGAAAAGCATGGCCAGAGCCTGCCTGAAGAGCTGCATGTAGATCCCGCTCAACAGGACGAAGAGGAACTGCGCCGTCTAGCCGACCAGGTGACGATCCACACGCATGAACCACTGCCTGTCTTGGGCAAGGAAAAACTGATTGATGGCAAATCTGGACGGCCGTTGGATCAAGCGGTCACGGTAGGCATCATGCATATGTTGAAATTGGCTCACTTAATTGAAGACAAGGTTCACGCTCGCTCTACCGGTCCTTACTCACTGGTTACACAGCAGCCGTTAGGGGGTAAAGCCCAGTTTGGTGGTCAGCGCTTTGGTGAAATGGAAGTATGGGCGCTAGAGGCTTACGGGGCTGCCTACACGCTGCAAGAGATGTTGACTGTAAAATCTGACGATGTGCAGGGGCGTGTTAAGACCTACGAGGCTATTGTTAAAGATGAGCCAATCGAAGAGCCGGGCGTACCGGCTTCTTTCCGCGTGTTGGTTAAGGAATTACAGAGCTTAGGTCTGGCCGTTGAGGCCAAAACCGACTCAGGTGAAGTGATTCGCTTTGGCAAAGAAGATGATCGGCGCAATAAACAGCGTTGGAACGATCGCGGTCTGAGCAGTCTTGGGCGCAATATGCGCTAGGTTTGGTAATCGGTTACCGGTTACCGGTAACCCGTAATCCGATCACCGTACGCGAAGCGGTCGCCACGCGACATTACCGTTAACGGGTCACCGAAAGTTTGACATTACAATCAACTATGGTAAAATAACGCTTCGTATGTTTACCAAACAATACAAGCCGGGGTAGCTGTACCAAATTGATGCAGTTACCAATTTAATAAAGTGAATTTCATGGAGGCCATCGGGTTATGCTAACTACGATGGCCTCCGTTTGTCGGAAAGTGGCAGCATGGTCGTGTGAAACTCACGCTTGAGCTTCAGATAAGACCAGGCTGCTGTTTTTGCTGAAATGACAGCGGCAATTCAGGCGAGTCGCACAATGAAGCCTGAATCGCTGCATTTTGAATCTACCCGTTTCGTTTGGTGCAATTTTAGCAGCAACAGTATGTGCAGCGCGGTTTGTGAATCGTGCCTAAACGATCATGCAGAACCGCCTGCTTTTTGACTGTGCGTATTGTTCATAATTAAGAATGTTAAATTGTGAGAGTTGGTCAGGTGTGTGACCATTTTTAGCAGTGGGAAAAATTATTAGGTTTGATGGTTATCAACAGGGTAAGGAGAGTGAAGCGTGCCCACAATTAATCAACTTGTTCGCAAGGGGCGGAAGTCGAAGAAAAAGAAGAGTACTGCGCCGGCCCTGCAGTGGACATTTAACTCAGATAAACAAAAGCGCACCCGTCAACCGAAGGGTGCCCCCCAAAAGCGGGGTGTATGCACTCAGGTTAAAACAATGACGCCGAAAAAACCAAACTCGGCGCTGCGTAAAGAGGCCCGTGTGCGTTTGACCAACGGTATCGAAGTGACTGCCTATATTCCCGGCGAGGGTCACAATTTGCAGGACCACTCGGTGGTGCTGGTACGTGGTGGTCGTGTTAAGGATTTGCCTGGTGTTCGCTATCACATTGTACGTGGTACGCTGGACGCAGGTGGTGTTGACGGCCGGAAGAAGGGTCGTTCTAAGTATGGTGCTCGTTCACCGAAATAAATTTGGATGAGGTTTGAGATATGCCAAGACGTTACCGTCCAGAAAAAAGAACTGTTGAGCCTGACCTGCGTTATAACAATATGCATGTATCTATGTTTGTGAACCGCCTTATGCGGGATGGCAAGAAGAGTACAGCGCAGCAGGTTTTGTATGGTAGTTTTGATTTAATTGAGGAGCGCGTGAATCGCCCTCCCATCGAAATATTTGAAGCAGCATTGGATAATGTGAAGCCTCAGGTTGAAGTGAAGCCGCGCCGTGTGGGTGGTACTACCTATCAGGTACCCATTCCGGTGGATTCACGGCGTCAAATTGTGCTGGCAATGCGCTGGATTTTGCAGGGTGCCCGCAATCGCAGCGGCCGTTCCATGGCCGAAAAGCTGGCATCTGAATTGATGGATGCGGCCAACAACCAGGGTGCGGCAATTAAGCGACGTGATGATACTCATCGCATGGCCGAAGCCAACCGCGCATTTTCCCATTTCCGCTTCTAGAATAGGTTTGTATAGATGTCTAAAATTGATTTAAAGCGTGTAAGAAATATTGGGATTATTGCCCATATCGACGCCGGTAAAACAACAACCACCGAGCGTATCCTCTACTATACAGGACGTATTCACCGTATGGGTGAGGTGCATGATGGCGCAGCTACCATGGACCATATGGTTCAGGAGCAAGAGCGTGGTATTACTATTACCTCGGCAGCGACAACGACGTACTGGTTAGATCATCAGGTCAATATTATTGACACGCCTGGCCATATTGACTTTACGGCCGAAGTGCAGCGCAGCTTGCGTGTACTGGATGGAGGCGTGGTTGTTTTTGATGCGGTGGCCGGTGTGGAGCCGCAATCTGAGACTGTCTGGCGTCAGGCTGATGAGTACAAAGTGCCTCGTATCTGTTTTGTTAACAAGATGGACCGGGTCGGGGCTGACTTTGTGCGTACCATTAACATGATCCGGGACCGACTCAACGCCAACCCGATTGCCATTCAATGGCCGCTGGGTCGTGAATCAGATTTTTATGGCATTGTAGACTTGCTGACGATGGAAGCGGCCGTTTGGGAAGATGACGATCTTGGTTCAAAAGCCAAGATCGTAGAAATTCCCGAAGAGGCTCGGGCTGAAGCTGAAGCTGCCCGCCAGGCTATTATTGAGCGTATTGTAGAAACAGATGATGAGTTGATGATGCGCTATCTGGATGGTGAGGAGATGGGGGCCGAGGAGCTGCGCGAGGCTTTGCGGCGGGCCACTATTAGCGGCCTGGCCACGCCGGTGTTATGTGGTTCTTCGCTGCGTAACAAAGGCGTGCAGCGTGTATTGGATGCCGTTGTTTATTACCTGCCTTCGCCGCTGGATGTGCCGGCTATAGTCGGTATTAATCCGGATACTGAGGAAGAGGAAGAGCGGCAGCCGTCTGATGATGAACCATTATCCGCATTGATTTTTAAGATTGTAACAGACCCCTATGTAGGTAAACTAGCTTATTTCCGCGTTTATTCGGGCGTTATGCGCACCGGCGAGTCGGCTATTAACACCAGCAAAGGGCGTAAAGAACGAATCGGCCGTATTTTGCGCATGCACGCCAATCACCGCGAAGACCTGACCGAAGTTCATGCCGGTGACATTGCAGCCATACTAGGTTTAAAACAAACCTTCACCGGCGATACGCTGAGTGATGCCAAACAGCCTATTATATTGGAAGCCATCAATTTCCCAGAGCCGGTTATCAATCTGGCCATTGAGCCTAAAAGTAATGCCGACCAGGATAAGATGGGTGTAGCGCTGCGTGCTTTGGCTGAAGAAGATCCCACCTTCCAGGTAAAAGTTGATGACCAGACTGGGCAGACCGTTCTGTATGGCATGGGTGAACTTCACCTGGAAGTGCTGGTTGACCGGATGCTGCGTGAGTTTAAGGTACAGGCCAATGTGGGTCAGCCCCGCGTGGCCTACCGCGAAACGATTACCCGTACTGTTGAAAAAGCAGAGGCTCGCTTTGTGCGGCAGACGGGTGGACGAGGCCAGTTTGGCCATGTGGTGCTCAAGTTAGAGCCACAGGAACCGGGGACTGGTTTTGTTTTTGAAAATAACATTGTGGGAGGAACCATTCCTCGCGAATATATCAGGCCCGTTGAACAAGGCATTGTTGAGGCATTGGAAAGCGGCACATTGGCCGGCTATCCTATTGTCGATGTGAAAGCAACTTTGTATGATGGCTCGTTCCATGAAGTAGACTCTTCAGAGATGGCTTTCAAAATTGCCGGTTCAATGGCCCTTAAAGAGGGTGTGAATCAGGGTCGCCCTGTTTTGTTAGAGCCGATGATGGCTATTGAGGTTGTTGCTCCTGAAGAGTATACCGGAGACGTGATCGGAAACCTCTCCGCCAACCGGGGCATGATTGAAGGTATGGAAGCCGGCCTGACCGGTCTGCAAATGGTAAAGGCGCTGGTGCCGTTGGCAGAGATGTTTGGTTATGCCACACGCCTGCGTTCGATGACGCAGGGGCGGGGCACGTTTGCCATGGAGTTCAGCCATTATGCGCCGGTTAACAGTGAGATTGCCCAGGAAATCCTAAAGGGAACACGGGGTAAATAATAACGTAAAGGGTAGGGAGCCTGCTGAGTTTATTATTTGTCAATTGAGATTGAGAAAAGGGATATAAAAAATTATGGCTAAAGAAAAATTTGTGCGCGAAAAACCACACGTCAATATCGGGACGATAGGCCACGTGGACCATGGCAAAACGACCTTGACGGCAGCAATTACCAAAGTGCTGTCGCTGAAAGGGTGGGCCGACTTCTCAGCGTTCGACCAGATCGACAACGCCCCCGAAGAGCGGGACCGTGGTATTACAATTGCTATTTCCCATGTGGAATACGAAACAGAAAACCGTCACTACGCCCATGTGGACTGTCCGGGTCACC
>JAWOIM010000627.1:0-2693 GCA_046484685.1 Chloroflexota bacterium
GCCTGGCCTGCCACGGCCTGGACAAAAATGACAATGACTTTGTGGTTGGCCTCATTGGCGCCCAACTCTTTCCCCTCTCCTCCATCGTAGAGCGTATGCGCCAGACCGCTTTGCCAATAAAAAACGGCCCCAGTTTTTCCAGGTAGAGGGAGGTTTGTTTGGTCTGGCGCATACGCTCTACGATGGAAGAGAGGGGAAAGAGTTGGGCGCCAATGAGGCCAACCACAAAGTCATTGTCATTTTTGTCCAGGCCGTGGCAGGCCAGGCGGATGTCGGTGCCCAGACCGGCACGGCCGTAGGCGCGACCAATGCCGCCATGTTCCATCAAAATGGCCCGCTGCTCCTGGGCCGGCAGGTGGACAAACTGGCCGGAACGGCGCAGTGGATACCAGATGGCCCAGGGGATATCGGGGTTTGTCACGCGCTCCTTGGGTCGTTCGACCAGAACACGGTCCAGATCATCCTCATAGCCGATGGCGTAGGTACGGCCGAACATCGTATATTCCGGCTTGGGGGTTAACTGGCTGAAGGGGGGTTTAGTGAGAAAGGCCCGCGCTTCGGTCAGGAAGTAGTCAGGGTCTTCACTGTAGATCAGCAGCCCAATACCCTGGGGATCGTTGAGGTCTTCGTAGAGAACGGCCGCCAGGCTCTGCTGCTTCAATGCCTCAATGACCGGGGCCGTATCACCACAGCCGCCATAAACCAACAACTGCATAAACAGCCGCCGCTCAGAAGAAATCGTTTTCCCCTCGCGGCTGCGTCCTTTTTCACGAATATCCACAAACTCAAGCTCATCACTCATGATTCTTGCCCTTTTTAATACTGCTTGACGGCCAATCGGCCGTTCTTTACAATATACACTGTAGCTAGATGAAAGTATTGTCTGAAAACAACAAGGTTCAATTATGGCGCTGCAAGCAACCACTCCTATTATAACACCAATATCTGATGAGTTCTCCTGGCCGGCTCAGGGGGAATGGACTTATGACGATTACCGGCGGCTGCCCGATGACGGCCGTCGCTACGAAATCATCGAAGGAGTATTGTATGTGACAAATGCCCCCTCATACGCACATCAATTTACCGTCGCCCGCTTATTCTTTCGACTTACACAACTTGTTGAAGAAGCCCAGGCAGGCATTGTACTCACAGCCCCATTTGAAATCGAATTACCGGGCATTGCACGCCCCGTCCTGCCCGATATTGTTTTTATTGGTGCTGAACGGCAGCCGGCTGCTGATGCCGCTAACTTTGTCGGTGCGCCTGATTTAATTGTTGAAGTGCTGTCTCCCAGTACCTTTCGCCTGGACCAATCGATCAAGCTGGATGCTTACGAACAGGCCGGTGTGCCCGAATATTGGCTGGCCGACCCTAAAACCCGCTCCGTGACCATTTATGCGCTGCCTGAAAATGGTAGTGAATACATTTTACACGGCCAATTTGGCCCCGACGAAACGCTTACCTCGATCCTTTTGCCAGACCTGCAAATTCAAGTGGCTGCTCTGTTTACAAGTGATGCGGAAAGCGTAATGCGTGATCAGTGAGTCTTCACGTTTTACGTTATTACGCTACATCTCACGCCAACCAGCGCGCCGCCTCTTTGGCGTGGTAGGTAATAAGTATATCGGCTCCCGCTCGTTTAATCCCCATCAACGTCTCTAATATCACCCGCTTCTCATCCAGCCAGCCGTTGGCCGCGGCCGCTTTGAGCATGGCATATTCGCCGCTGACGTTGTAGGCGGCCAGAGGCAGCTCCGGGAAATGTTGGTGCAGGTGGGCGATAATGTCCAGATAGGGCAGCGCCGGTTTGACCATCAAAAAGTCGGCTCCTTCGTCGATGTCCAGGGCCGCTTCACGCAGCGCCTCACGGCTGTTGGCCGGATCCATCTGATGGCTCTGGCGATCGCCGAACTGGGGCGCACCGGCGGCCGCATCCCGGAAGGGTCCATAGAAGGCAGAGGCATACTTGACGGCGTAAGACATGATGGGCAGGTGAGGAAAGCCGCTCTGATCAAGAGCAGTCCGAATGGCGGCCACCATGCCGTCCATCATGCCGCTGGGGGCCACGATGTCGGCTCCGGCCTGGGCATGGGACTGGGCTACCCGACCCAGGATGGCCAATGTTTCGTCGTTGAGGATGTGGCCCTGGTCGTCGAGCAAGCCGCAGTGACCGTGGTCGGTATATTCACATAAACAGACATCGGTAACGACGAGCAGGTCGGGAACGGCCGTTTTTAAGGCCCCAATTGCCTGTTGTACAATCCCGTCCGGGGCAAAATTCTCCAGCCCAACCGGATCCTTGTCGGCCGGCAGACCAAACAGAATCACGGCCGGAATACCCAGGGCCGCAATCTCTTCCGCTTCGGCCGCCAGTTGGTCAACGGAGAGCTGGTAAATGCCGGGCATAGAGGGGATGGGGTGGCGAACGGCCGTGCCGTGTTTAACAAACAAGGGATAGACAAAATCGGCCGCAGAGAGGTGGGTCTCACGCACCAGCCGGCGCAGAGCCGGCAGCCGCCGCAGCCGGCGCGGGCGTTGGGAGTAAGGGAGTTGTTCGCTATGCATAGATGTAGGATTTTACTGTGGGATTGTTTAATTAGCCAACTAGATTAACTTTTAGGGGATGTGGTACTATTTAGGTTTGAGACTAATCAACTTTGTTAACGGATGAGTCTACTGAAAAAAGCTCGCGC
>JAWOIM010000729.1:0-2560 GCA_046484685.1 Chloroflexota bacterium
GCAACTTTATCACCATTGGTGGCATTCAGGCGTTCATCAGCTACATTACCTTCATGCTGTGGCCGGTGCAGGAGTTGGCCCGCGTTTATGCCAGTATGCAGCAGGCGGTGGCTTCGGCCGAACGCATCTTCTCGCTGCTGGATGAGGAGCCGGAGATCAAGGACCGGCCGGGCGCAGTGACAGTGCCCACCATTCGGGGCGACATCGAGTTTGACCATGTAGACTTTTATTACGACAAGGCCAAACCGGTGCTGCAAGATTTCCACCTGACGGTCAAGCAGGGCGAGACGATTGCCCTGGTGGGGCCGACGGGGGCCGGTAAATCGACCATTGTCAATCTGCTCTGCCGCTTTTATGAGCCGAAAGAGGGGCAGATACGAATCAATGGGCTGGATTACGAGCAGATGGCGCTTCATTCGCTGCAGTCACGCATCGGCATTGTGCTGCAAACGCCCCATCTCTTTTCGGGATCGGTGCGGGAGAATTTGCGCTACGGCCGTTTAAGCGCCAGCGACGAGGAAATTGTGGCCGCAGCCAGGACGGCCGGCGCGCACCCCTTCATCCAGTCGTTGGAAGACGGTTACGATACGGAAGTGGGTGAGGGCGGCGTGCTGCTCTCGGTAGGGCAGAAGCAGCTTCTGAGCCTGGCGCGGGCCATCCTGGCCCAGCCCGACATCTTTATCATGGACGAGGCCACCAGTTCGGTAGATACGCTGACTGAGGCCCTTATCCAGCAGGGGATGGAGGCGCTGATGACGGGGCGCACCAGCTTTGTCATTGCCCACCGGCTGAGTACTATCAAGCGGGCGGACCGCATTCTGGTGATCGAAGACGGCCGTATTGCCGAAATTGGTTCCCATGCCCAGCTAATCCGGGCGCGGGGCCATTATTACAACCTCTACACCCGCCAGTTCCGCGACGAGCGGGCGCAGACGTATGAACTGAGCGAAGAGGTAGCTGCGGTCGTATAGCGCTGTAAAAGTTGCCGCAGAGGGCTGATTGACTGACAAAACTTATCTAGCCGCAGAGAACGCGGAGAGCGCAGAGAAAAAATAAAGGAGAACTCTCTGCGTCCTCTGCGCCCTCTGCGGTAAAAAATGAGATGTGGAAGTCAACCAGACGCAGAGGGGCAGAGAAATCATCTTTACTACCCTTCCCTCGTCCGCTGCCGGTAGAGCCGCCGGTGCTGCCAGCGCAAATAGGAACGTGAGTAGCGCCCCTTTTCGTGCAGACCAAAGCGGAGTAAATCCAGCAGGTTCAACCCACCAAAAAAATGGTGGCGATAATCACCGCTGCCCAAAAAGCCGTGCTTGAGACCGAGCAGACCCAGGCGCAGCTTGCTTTTTGGCAGATGGTTCTTGCCGTCCAGCAGGTCGATAAAGGGGGCGGGAGCCCAATCCAGTTGGCGCAAAATCTGGTCGATTTGAGCGACAGTTTGGCCAACGGCGGTTTCTTGCGCCAGAACTACCTTTTCCACCAGGTCATCGATCTGCCCGGCTGCCGCCTCAAAGCCGGCAAAACCACCGCCAACCAGCTTTAACTGTATCAACTGGCGATAATAGGCTTCCCGGTCCCGACCGGCCTGCAGGCGTATCATATTTAACTTAACATACTCTGTGTAGGCGCCCAGCAGCCAGACAACGGCATAGACCTGCCACAGCCGGTAGTCGCCAAACGCTTTGTAACTGTTGGCCACCAGCCTGTCGGCGGCACAGACCATGTTCTGGCTCACGCGCTCCAGGTCGGCAAAGGCCGCGGCCGAATAGTCACCCGTTTGGCCCGCTTTGAGGAGAAGATGGGCCAGGACGAAAACGGCCGTTGACGACATGTACAGCCCTTTGGAATAGAGGGGATCGATAAAGCCGGCGGCGTGCCCCAGCAGCGCCCAGCGATCCCCCACAACCTGGCGGGAGCCGTATTGAATCCGCCCCGCCCGCGTCCAGGGTTGGACCGCCTGCGCCCTCTCGAACTGGGCGGCAATGCTGGGAAATTGGGTAATAAAGTCGAAAAACTCCGCTGCCGGCGACAGCTCCGGCCGTTCAGGGTGTATACGCGGGTCGAGCATCAAGCCCACGCTGCACAGAGGATTGGTGGACTCAGGATGGTTGTCAAAGGGAATGACCCACAGCCAGCCGCCGTGAAAAACATGGTGCAGCGTCCCTTCAGACATACGGTATGGCAGGCCATAGGCCGTTTGCGACTGGTTGACCTGATGGTAGCAGGGCAGGTTGACCATATGGGTAAAGAGGCCGCGAGCATGGGTTTGCAGGCCAAAATCACGCAGGCCGAACTGCTGGGCTACTAGAGAACGAAAGCCACCGGCATCAACCAGATAGCGGGCGCGGGTGATTTCTCCCTGGGCGGTAGTGAGCGTTACCATTTCATCTGAGAAAGCTAGATCGGTAATGGGGCTGTTTTGGTAGAGGGTGGCGCCGTAGGTAACGGCCGTTGTCGCCAAAAAATAGTCGGTATCCTGCCGGTAGAGGTGGAGTTCGTGGCCGTGAGGTTCATGGGGAATGACCGCCTGCAAGGTACGGCCGATTTTATGCGGTTGGCCCGG
>JAWOIM010000779.1:0-2620 GCA_046484685.1 Chloroflexota bacterium
GCCAACGCCGCGTACATTGAGAATTATGACCGGCTCCTGCGGCTGAGGTTCGATTTTTTGGCGCAGGCTGTAAATGTGTCGTTTAATCAACTCTTTGGCTTCGGCCGTTTCCAGTTGGTGGCCTAGAGCCAGCTTGACCAGGGTGGCATAATCGACGACGGCTCCACCCCGTTCGGCTAATACCAGCAAAACCTCATATTCGGCCGGCGTCAGGGCAATGGTCTGGTCACCCCGGTGCAGTTCGTGGGTAGCCCGGTCCAACACCAGATCGTTTATCTGCAATCGGGTGGCGGTGGGAGCGTCCGGTTGGCCGGGTGCTGGCGTGGCCGGCAGCGTTTGCAGCCGTTGCAGGCCGCTTTGCAAATTGGTTAAAAGGGCGGCCTGTTCGCGCCGGCGGCGAGATTCGACCAGGGCCTGGGCCACCACCTGGCGCAAGTCGTCGGGCTGGGCCGGTTTGAGCAGATAGTCGAAGGCTCCACCTTTAACGGCCGTTATGGCCGTATGCAAACTGCCATGACCGGTAAGCATAATAACGGCCATATAGGGCCAGCACTGCTTGAGCGCACCTAGCAATTCGCTGCCCTGCATACCGGGCATACGGATGTCGAGAACGGCCGTTTCTGCTTCGAATTCAGTCAGCAACGAAAGAGCCGCTTTGGCCGTGGCCGCCGTACGGACCTCGTGGCCATCCTTTTGCAAGATAGCTTGCAGTCCCTTGCGAATATTGGCCTCATCATCGACCAGCAGAATTTTTCCGGGTGCTACTTGCATGGTGATTCCCTTATTATAAGCTGCCGGTTACCGGCAACGTAACGCTAAACTGTGCCCCTCTGCCGGGCTGGTTAACGGCCGTTAACATACCGCCATGATTGGCCACAATTTCATGACTGATGGCCAGCCCCAGCCCGGAGCCGGTGGCTTTGGTGGTAAAAAATGGTTCAAATAGTTGGGATAGCCCCGCCGGGGGCAGCCCCTCCCCCTCATCGGTAAAGGTGATGATAACCGAGTTGCCTTCCTGCCGCAGCCCAATTTCCAGGCAGCCACCATCTGGCATGGCCTCAATGCCGTTGAGAATCAGGTTGAGCAGCACCTGCTTCAACTGATTTTCCACAACCAGCAGCGGCGGCAAATCAGACTGAATCTGCACCATGATCTCGACGCCGGCTCGCTGCAACTGTTTACCGGCCAGCAGCAGCACGTCTTCTAACACCTGGGGCAGGTGGAGCGTTTGCTTGTGCTCGGCCTGCGGCCGCTGGAAATCGAGCAGGCGGCCCGCAATGGCCGCAATGCGGTCAAACTCCTGCCGCACAATAGCCAACTGCAAAGCGGCCGTGGCCGGCAGATCATCCTCAGCCAACAGTTGCAAGTGAAGCATAATGGCTTGCAGCGGGTTGTTGACTTCATGGGCCAGCGAACCGGCCAGCCGTCCTACGGCTGCCATCTTTTCCGCCTGGATGACCTGCGCCTGTTTTTCTTCTAGCTGGCGGGTGCGTTCCTCGACCCGTTTCTCCAGGTCGGCCGCCGCCTGGCGCAGCTCACCCACCAGCCGCGCATTTTCCAGAAAAACGGCCGCCTGGTCGGCAAAGACCTGGGCCAACTGTACCGCCTCCTCATTAAAGGCATGGGGCTGGTGGCGGCTAAACAGATTGAGGACGCCCACCACCCGTTCCCGGCAAATCAGGGGAATGGCCAATACTGCCACCACCCCGGAAGCGACCACTTTGGGGTGGACGCGGGGGTCGTTGGGTGCATCACCAATGACCAATGGCTGGCGATGGCCCACCACCCAGCCCGGCACGCCTTCGTCAAAAGCAAAGGTAATCTCATCCTCCTGCTCCGGGGGCAAATTGTGGCTGACGGCCACCCGGAACAGTTGGGAGGCTTTGTCTTGAATAAAGATAGCGCCGGCGTCACTGGGCAGGGTTTCGGCCGCTTTTTGCATCACCAGGCGCAAGGTGCGGTCCAGGTCCAGGGTGGCCGCAATTTCGCGGCCGGCTTCGTGAATGGCGGCCAGCGCTTTGGCCTGCTGCCAGGTCTGTTCGGGCGGTGCGTTTTTGTTGAGAATGGCTGTGGTCATGGGTGAGGTTTGGTTAGCGCATAAAACGGGAACCGGCTTTATGGGCGGTGTGCAGGAAATTGAGCAAAGCGTCGTCCGGGTTGTCTGTCTGGGTCAAAATGGCATAGGGCAAAATAGCCCCCATCCAGGCGCAGGCTGACGTGCCACCAATGCTTCTGCGGCGGCGTCAACGCCTGCCGGATTTTGCCCACTACTCTGGCATAACTCTGCAGCGCGTCCCGCGTCTCCTGCCACTCATCTAATTGTAAAGAAAGAAACCCACCATTCATTTGCACTCCATCACTCATCACAGCTTGCCCTGAACGCAGTTGAAGGGTTTCACGCCTTCACGTGCCAGATTACCAAAAACGTCGTGATTATATACCCGCCTCTCGAAACTCCCGCACCGCTTTGGGACCGCTGCGGGCCAGGCCTTCATAAAACTGGTCAGGATCGCTGCCACGATAATCCAGCCGCTGCACGTGGAAGGGAACTACCCGTTCCCGGTTACGGCGTCGTTCAAAAACGTCTATAAAATAGTCCAGCGCGTTGCCGATACTGTTG
>JAWOIM010000015.1:0-10124 GCA_046484685.1 Chloroflexota bacterium
TTGGTAGCGCTGCTGGCCTTTGAAGTTTTTAACTTTGATACAACCCAGTTTGCGCTGCGGGATTTAATGGGTGATGTACGCTTTTTGGGCATTCACTGGGCCACCATTTTGGCCATTGCTTTTTGCTCAATTGACTTCGCCGGGTTGGTCCACCTTTTCACGCCGGAGAATTTGCTGGAAGAGCGTAAAGAGGTCTGGTATTTGATGGGAGCCTGGCTGTTGGGGGCTACCATGAACGCCATGATGACCTGGTGGGCAATTTCCCTGACGCTGCTTAACCATACCTTGGGCAACGAAGTATTGTCGCGCGAGCAGCTTTTGTTTTATGTGCCGATTTTTGTAGCGGTATTGGTTTGGTTAACCCGTATCCTGTTTATCGGGGCCTTCACCGTGGCCGGCAACCACATTTTTGAATTTGAAGGTATCCGGGAGCAGATTGGGGCAGTGGGGCAGTCGGTTGCCCGCCAGTCGGCCGCTCGCCAGCCCATTCGCCAGGCCCGGCCTACGGCCATGCCCAAGCGGGAGCCGCAGCCGGTTCGTGCCCTGAACGGCCGTCCCGGTCTGCGCCGGGTAGATGAGTCGATTGAGGATGAAATCGCCGAACGGGAAGAACGGCCGGCGCCACAACGGACGTCGACGCCACCGGTTCGGTCTGACACCAATAACGGGCCAAATCGCAGCCGGGTGCGCCAGCGCCCCCCCATGCCCAACGGCCCTGCCCGCCGGATGCCGGTACACGCCAGCCCGCGCGAGCGCCATTAAGATTGTGTAGGACGTAGTGGGTAGCCAGATTTCTACCCACTACGAATTATTTTTAAGAGGTAAATAATGGCCCTAAATCAAATACACTATGAATTAGTAGACTCTCCTTTGACGGAGTATGAGGAGGAGTGGCTCTCGGAAGAGTACAATTATCAATATAGCTATTGGATTGAATCCCCGGAGCAAATCGTTTTAAAGCGGATGATGTTTATTTTAACGTTTGTGGTTCTGTTTGCTGGTCTGGTTATCTTCTACGGACTGCCGGCCATTTTGCAGACCCCACTCAACACCGTCAGTGCCAGTGCCAATCTAAGTGCCAGCGCGTCCTTAAGTGCCGGCATAGCCGGTGCTGAAGAGGGCGCAGAAGCGATGGTAACCGGCTCTCAAGCGGAGCGTATCTCGCCCCTCTTTTCACGCGAGGTGCAGCATTGGAATGACCAGATTGTGGCCTGGGCCGCGCAGCATGACCTGGATCCGAATATGGTAGCGACAGTGATGCAGATTGAGTCTTGCGGCGATCCCAATGCGGTCTCACGGGCCGGGGCGCAGGGTTTATTCCAGGTAATGCCCTTCCATTTTGCCGCCGGTGAGGATATGCAGGATCCGGATACCAACGCCTATCGGGGCATGAGCTATCTGGTGGAGCGGCTGAAGCAGACCAAGGGTGAGGTGGGTCATGCTTTTGCCGGTTACAACGGGGGCCATGTGGCCGCCGGGTCCGGTTGGGATCGCTGGGCACACGAAACGCAGCGCTATTATGTATGGAGTACCGGTATTTACGGCGAGGCTCAGGAAGGGCTGACGGAAAGCCCAACGTTGGCCCGCTGGATGGAAGCCGGTGGGGCCAGCCTGTGCCGCCAGGCCAGCCAGCGTCTGGGACTACAATAAAAGGGACAAATTACGAATTACGAATTATGAAAGACAAGGCGTGAAACTCTATATTTCGCGTCTTGTCTTTTTGCTATTTGAAAGTTGACGGCCGTTTCTTCCCTCCCTATACTTAAACCAAAGAAGGAAGTTGCCAAGTGGATCTGGTATCCATTGGTGTCGTTCGTAATTCGTCCTTCGTCATTCGTCATTCATACTTTATAAAGGAGGTTCCCATGACAATTAAAGTAACCTGGCACGGTCACGCTACGTTTTCACTGGATATTGACGGTACACAGGTGGTGGTTGACCCGTTTTTTGCCGGTAACAGCCCGGTGGCCACGCGCAAGGTCGACGACGTCGCGGCCGATGTCATTCTACAAACCCATGGCCACGGCGATCATATCGCTGATACCATTCCCCTGGCCAAGCGCACCGGCGCCCTGGTCATTGCCAATTTTGAAATCAGCAATTGGCTCAACGATAAGGGCATCGAAAATACCCATGCTCAACATCTGGGGGGTGGCTATAACCACTCGTTTGGCCATGTAAAGATGACGACCGCTTTTCACGGCTCGGGTCTGCCCGACGGCAGCTACGGCGGGATGCCGGCCGGATTTTTGCTGACGATTGGCGATAAGCGCATTTACATAGCCGGTGACACCGCTCTCTTTTCAGATATGGCGCTGATTACGCGGGGTGGGGTCGATCTGGCTATTTTGCCCGTTGGCGACAATTACACCATGGGGCCGGAAGATGCCCTGTATGCTGTGAACCTGATCAAACCAACGGCCGTAATTCCCTGCCACTATAATACCTGGCCGGCCATTGAAGTGGACATCGAACAGTGGGCTAACTCTGTAGAAAGTGCGACTGATTCTAAGGCGGTGGTGATGGAAGTGGAGGGGACGTATATCGTTGAATAATGTCTAGGGGGTAGGGGGAAGTTTTCCTACCCACCCCCTACGGATTTACAATCACTTCCTGCGTAAAGAGGCCAAGACGGCCGTTTTCATCCAGGGCTGCCATACTAACGGCGTAGGTGACATCCGGGTCAAACCCGGTCAGGGCGATATTGCCTGCGTCGCGGCTGCTGACAAAGCGTAAGGGAGGCAGACTGCTGGTGCCTACCGGCCGGAAAGAAATGGCGTAACCGGCCGCCTGGGGGTCGGTGGCCCAGGCGAGTAAATAGCTGCCCGGTTCGGCCATGGGGCTGATTGTTGGTGCGGGGGGCACGGCCGGGGCACCGATCAAGTTGGCGGTGGTAATCACGGCCAGCCGTGTGACCTGAGCCAGGTAGCCATAATCCAGCCGATCAGCCCGGTCCCGGGCGTTATGCTGCAAATCGACATCTTCAATCGATTCGGTAATGCGTACCGCCGGTACACCAACGGCCACAAACTCGCGCTGATCGCCATAACGTCCCTCACGATCCGGACTGTTCACAATACTTGTGCCAAAGGTAGGCAGGTAAAGGCCCCCAATATAATTGATGTAGCGAGCCATGTGCATGTGCTGGCCGGCGCTGTCCCCGTCGGCAAAAACGCGCACGAATTGGGGCACACCCGGCCGTCCGCCAACGATATCGAAATTAAAGGCGGCATCAATCAGCCAGCCATTCAACATGCGACTGGTAGCAAAGTAACGGCTGCCGATGGTTTGCTGCTCTTCACCGGCGGTGGCCACGAAGACGATTGTTTGTGACCATTCATAGGCGCTGAGGAGGCGGGCGGTTTCTAACATGAGGGCTACGCCGCTGGCGTTATCATTTGCCCCCGGAGCAAAACTGCTGCCGTCAAAGGGATCAACCGTACGGGAATCATAGTGGGCCATTAGCACAATGACGCCGGGATAGGTGCCGTTACCGGGCAGGGTGGCTACCACATTTTGCTGTTCGGTAATACGACCCTGCACAGTTGCCTGAAACGTATCATATTCTACCCGTAGACGACCGCTGCCCACCTGTACAAACTGATTAAATATCCATTCTCTGGCGGCCCCAATACCGTAGTCGGCCCGATCGGTAGGGCTAAAGGTATGGCGTGTGCCGAAGTTTTCTAACTGCTGCACGTAGGCAAACAGGGTTTGCTGTGATACTTCGTTGAGCAGGCGGGCAATCTGGGGGTCAACGGCGGGCACAACGCCACTTACCGGATCGAAAACCGTGTCCTGGGAGGCCGTCAGTTGTTCACCCAGTGGGATTGCTGTGGTGATAGGGGTAGGGATAACAGGGCGCTCCGGCTCCTCAAGTAAGGAGCAGGAGACGCCCAGCAGGAGTATTAAACAGAGTAGAAGGTAGATTCGACGTGGCAAGATTGTTCTGATTGTTGTTGTTTAGCTTAACGAATCACCCTTTTCGGCTGTGGCTTTGGGTCTGTTGATAAACTCGCTGAACAGTTCAATCGGGATAGGGAAGAGCGTGGTTGTATTGTTTTCTACGCCGATGTCCAGTAATGTTTGCAGGTAACGCAGGGTCATGGCGCCGGGGTCCCGACTGAGTCGCTCGGCGGCCTGGGCCAGTTTTTCCGAGGCTTGCAGTTCACCTTCGGCGTGAATAACTTTGGCCCGGCGCTCACGTTCGGCTTCTGCCTGGCGGGCGATAGCCCGGATCATCGTGGTATTTAGCTCCACATCTTTGATCTCTACGATGCTTACCTTGATGCCCCAGGGTTCAGTCGCCTCATCAATGATTGACTGCAGCCGGTCGTTGATTGCTTCCCGATCCTGTAAAATCCGGTCCAGATCTGATTGGCCAATGACATTACGCAGGCTGGTTTGGGCAATTTCTCGGGTAGCCCGATAATAGTTTTCAATCTGAATAACGGCCGCTTCTGGGGCTACTACACGGAAATAAACCACGGCATTCACCTTGACGGTCACGTTATCGCGGGTAATTGCTTCCTGGGTGGGCACGTCCAGGGTAATAATACGCAGGTCGATCCGCTCCATTCGATCCACAAAGGGAATAATGAAGAAGAGACCCGGCCCCTTAACGTCTACATAACGGCCCAGACGGAAAATGACGCCTCGCTCATACTCCTGCGTAATGCGGACCGAAGAAACCAGCAAGCCAATTACAACAATAGCCACAAAACAAATCAGTGAGAAAAATCCACCATCCATCGTTCATTGCTCCTTATTTATGGTGAGTACTATAGGTTGGGATAAGCGTCTGACTTCCCCCAAATTTATTGTACTCTGACACTTAATAATGCCTATTATACCGCAAAAGAATAAAGTTGATTCAGGCCTAATCTGGCAGTCACATTGGCCAGGGGTTAAACAGCGTTCATTTGATAGTGATGGCCGTCTATTAGCTCAATACTGTTGCCATGCGGGTCACGGAAGTAGATAGAGCGAGTTCCCTGAGGCCAGCTTTGCTCATGTTCGATGACCACCTTGTTTTCTTGCAAACGCTGTAGCCAGGTGTCCCTATCGGCGGCGTTAATGGCCAAGGCCACATGTCCTTCCCCATACGCCCCATGATCGGGGATTTGACTCTCGCGGATTTCAAGCTGCCTGATGTCGAACAGAATCAGACAGGATTGAGGCCCGACCTGCAAAAAGCAGGATTCGCCATAATCGGCCGTTATTGATAACCCTAACACCCGTGTATAAAACTCTCGCGCCTGTGGCAGATCCTCAACATATAACACCGCTTCGGCTATACCCAAAATGGAAGTCATGATGCCCTCCTGTATAAGTGACGACGGACCATAGACGATGAATTTTCATACATGATGATGTGTCCATGCTCATGTTGTCTCGTTACCTGCTCGCTTCTCTACCCTGCACCGGAAAACGGTCTCGAATTTGTTGAATGTGTTCAGGGCCAGTGCGACAGCAGCCGCCAATGAGGGCTGCCCCTGCTTTACGCCACTCCCGACATACTGTACCAAATTCGGACGCATCTGACAGCCCGACCCATTGGTTCATTTTCGGATCATACCGTTCGCCGGAGTTGGGATAGATGATGACCGGTTTGGTAGAAACGGCCGTTATTTCTCGAATCAATCCGCCAATATAACGGGGTGGCGTGCAGTTAACGCCAATGGCCGTGACCTGGGGCTGTTCGGCCAGCAGGGTGGCACATTGGCTAACAGGTGTGCCGTCACTGATGTGGACCTCATCCCGACAGCTAAAGCTAAACCAGGCCCAGACGCCCGGCGTTTCGCGCAGCAGCCGCAGCAGGGCACGAGCTTCATTATAAGAGGGAATCGTTTCGCAGGCCAACAGATCGGCACCGCTGCGGGCCAGGACGTGCCAGCGCTGCCGGTGCCACTCAAAGAGGGCGTCCTCATCCAGATCATAATCGCCCGTATACTCAGAACCATCAGCCAACGCCGCACCATAAGGCCCAATGCTGGCGGCTACCAGGGGATAAAGCCTTTTTGGAGACCGAGGCCGGCGGACGGAAGACAGATTTCCGTCATCGGTCACTTCGACTGGCTCAGTGCAGGCTCTTCGTCCTTGGTCATATTCCTGCCAGAACTGGGCTCGCGCGGCCTGGACCAGGCCGACTGACTGGCGCAGTAAATCGATGGCTTGCAGAACGGTGAGGCCACGAGCCTGCAAACCGGCCAGCGTCGCCTGATAGCTGGCGCTGATACCACAATCTGCCCCAGCCCAGAAGTAGTCAAGATGGACCTGCTGAATGACCGCCGGCTGCTCCAGCAGCAGCCGTGCCGACCAGAGGGCGTCGTCGAGATTATGGCCCCGCTTTTCCAGTTCCGTGGCCAGACCCCCGTCAAGAACGAGGGCATCGTTGGCTTTCAGGAAGGGGGTGATTGGACTAACCATAGTGACAAAGTGAAAAGTGAGAAGTGAGAAGTGAGAAGAACTTTTTACTGCTCACTGCTCACTTTTCACTTGACATTAGCCCAGCCCCACCGGTTGGGAATGCTGCTGGGGAAAAAGGATAGGCAGCAAAACGGCCGCATCGTTATTCTCTACAAAACAGTCAGCTCGCGCTTCGCGTAGCTGTTGGAGCGAGCGGTAGCCAAACAAAAGCTGCAAAAAGGTCAGATCGGGAAAAAAGGCATCGCCATCCTCAACATGTTTTGGCTCGTAGGACCCTACCTTAGCTAACAACCCTTTCTCCCATTCCAGCGTCATCTGGCTGTGGTAAAAATTGAGGCGCAGCGTGCCGCTGTGGCCGGCCATGACGCTGTCGGCCAGCCGCTGTTCCAGGACCGGCTTGATATGTTCTATAAAGCCGGGCAGGTCGGCCACGCGAATATACCAGGCATAGGCCGGCTGCGGCTTTTCCAGCTCTGGATCCAGGGCGTTGTAGAGCGGATGTTGGGGGCCAAAACTAAAGCTGATGCGGGTAAGCGGCTCTTTTCGTTCTGGGTTGAGCCTATCAGCCTCTTGCTGGAAGTGACGGCCGAGGAAAAGGCCCACTGCACGCAGAGAATGGCCGGCCATAACGGCCAACTCGCGCACAATAACGGCCGCTTTCCAGGTTGTATATTCAATATAACCGGCCGGTTCACCCGCCTTTGTTTCGATCAGGCGAAATTGGCGGGCGTAGGGAGAGGTGGGTGTCGGGCCATCCAGTTCATAGCGCCATAAAGCGTTGTCCCGGGTACGAGCAATAAGGCTGTGAGTGCAGTGACGGCCGTATAGGTCGTCAAGCAGGGGAATGTCGGCCTCAGCGGCCGGGCGCAGTTGGTACTGTTCTTCTTGATTGGCTTTGGGCTTGGGTTGGCGCACCCAGACCAACTGCCGACTGCCACCGAGAGCCAGACCCATCTCGTAGCCAAACAGGCGATAATACCAGGGAATGCCGGTAATGGCCTGAACCATCTCGCCCCGAGCTGCGCTTTTGGCGTGAATGGCCTCGAACTGCTGTCGCACCAGCCGTCGTCGCCGGTAATTCTCATCGGTGCCCACCAGTTCCGGCCGGCCCACGCCAAAGGGAATACCGGCATAGCTCCAGGTTTGAGAAATCAAGTTCATGCTGGAGATGATCTTATTGTCGTTGTGGGTGTCAACGACGACGGTAAAGTCGCCGGCGCCGGTAGTGGGGTGACGGCCGTTCATCAAATCTTGCGTCCAGTCGCCCAGTTCCGTTTCCGGCTCCTCGTCTGAGTCAGAATGGATGCGCACGTTAAAGGCGGCCAATTCTTCAGCATCCTCCGGCGTGGCCCAGCGCAGCAGCAGTCCATTACCTAAATCACGCGGTAAATCAAATGTATCGTCACTCATCTAGTTTCCTCCGGGAGAGCGTGGGGCAAAATGGCCAGGTAGCAAAGTAACACCGTGACGTGATATGAAAGCAACATAATCCTAATAGTTCCGTAACTTTGCCACTCCGCAACTTTGCCACTTCGCAACTTCGCGCCTCTACCTGCGTAAGAGATGTGTAGGATAATCTATCCAGCACTTGACGCAGCTATAGACAATGTGCCAAAATACAGGCTAGTGGGTTATTTTGCCAGAAAGTGAGCCAATTGTTAGGCCATATTCTGTTAACCACCAATAAGAGCAGTCTAATTTTGGTCAATTTGATTGCTAAAGGATTATAATAATGACACTAGCATTAGCCAATATACAGTTAGCAACCGTTATCAGCACAACGGCCGTTTCCCTGTTAGGATTTTACCTGTTACTGCTATGGCGTAAAGAAATTGAGTACCGTCGGCTGCCGGTCGCTAAATTGGTCTAATCTTTGAGGTAACCATTCAGACCTGCGAGGTTTCCACCAGAGTAAATTGTCGCAAGCTTGTACTGAGCGCAGCGAATGTATTATGCACAAAAACCTCGCAGGTCTCCAGACTTGTGTTGAGCGCAGCCGAAGTAGGGACTGAACGCTTACTTTAAAACATATCAAATAGAGAGGTGAGGTAAAAATGTTACTTTACTTATTAGTAGCACTGCCGGGCCTGCTGCTCGGTTTGTACGCGCAGGCTCGCGTCAAAAGCGCGTTCAACAAATATAGCAAAGTGCGGACCAGCCGCAACATTACCGGGGCACAGGTGGCCCGCCAACTGCTCAATGAGCGTGGTTTGCACAATGTGGGGGTAGAACGGGCGCAAGGCTTTTTAAGCGACCATTATGACCCGCGCAGCAAGGTGCTGCGCCTCAGCCCTGATGTCCATGACGGCACCAGCGTGGCGGCCGCCGGGATTGCCGCCCACGAAATGGGCCACGCCTTGCAGGACGCAAAGGGTTACTTTCCGCTGCAAATTCGCAGCGCCATTGTGCCCGCCGCCCAGTTTGGTAGTTCGTTGGCGCCCTGGATTTTCTTTGCTGGTCTATTCCTGAATATGACAGGGTTGGCCTGGGCCGGTTTGATCCTCTTTAGCGCGGCCGTTTTCTTTACGCTGGTTACGCTGCCGGTAGAGTTTGACGCCAGTAAACGGGCCAGAGAACTGCTGCTGAGTAACAATGTGCTCTACAAAGATGAAATGGACGGGGTCAATAAAGTTCTCAATGCGGCCGCTCTGACCTATGTGGCAGCGGCTATTGCGGCCGTTGGCCAGCTTCTGTATTATGCCTTCTTGCTGTTCGGCCGGCGGGATTAACGCCCGGTATTCAGTGAGTCGTATTCAGTAAACAGTAAAGCCCTGCACACGCAGGGCTTTTTGGTTTCCACAGCGGATTTAGAAATCAACGGATTGGGGATTGGGTCATGGTTAACATAGTCAATGATTGGTTGAGCCATAAATCCCTCATTGCTAAATTCGCAGCCGGCTTATCTAAGCCAGCACATGGCAGGCATAATATAATTCGCTTATTTCCCAATCTGTTGTTGCCGCGCCAAAGCAATGGCACCTAACACGCCCGCCTGCGGCCCCAATCCGGGCGGGACAATATAGCGGTCGATTTGTTCGAGGATAGCCGGTGATTGCACGTAGCCGTTAAGCAATTCCTGCACGCGCCGACGGACCAGGGGCAGCAGGTGGGGCTGGTCCATGACGCCGCCGCCGAGGATGATGCGCTGCGGCGACAGAATACAAATCAGGTTGTGCAGGGCCAGGGCTAAATAATTGGCTTGCAAGGCCCAGGCGGGATGGTCAGCGGGGAGTTCGTGGCCTGGTCGGCCCCAACGGTCGCCAATGGCCGGGCCGGACGCCATGCCTTCCAGGCAGTCGCCGTGAAAAGGGCAGCGACCGGGGTAGGGATCGGTTTCCCAGTCGTGGGGCAGCCGCATATGGCCCATTTCGGGGTGAATAAGGCCGTGGAGAAGACGGCCGTTTACCATCGCGCCGCCGCCAATGCCCGTGCCAATCGTGAAGTAGATGAAGGTGTCCAGCCCTTGCGCCGCGCCCCAGCGCCCTTCGCTGAGAGCCGCGCCGTTCACGTCGGTGTCGAAGCCGATGGGGACGTTGAAGGTGCGCTGGATGGGCCCAGCCAGGTCGGCGTTGGCCCAGCCGGGCTTGGGCGTGGTGGTGATGTGGCCAAAGGCGGGCGAATCGGGATGTGGGTCCAGCGGGCCAAAGGAGGCGATGCCGATGGCCGCCAGCGGACCGCGCTCGGCGATTTGTGCC
>JAWOIM010000044.1:0-3328 GCA_046484685.1 Chloroflexota bacterium
ATTTTTGGCACGCTGGACGAGGCGGCGCCGGCCCATACCATTTTGGGCAGCAATACCTCCAGCCTGAGCATTAGTGCTCTGGCCGGGTCCACCCAACGACCGCAGCAGGTGGTGGGCGTTCACTTTTTCAACCCGGCCCACATTATGAAGTTAGTAGAGATTATTCGCGGCGATCTGACCGGCGCAGAGACGGTGCAGCGGGTGGCCGACTATGTGGCGAAGGTGGGCAAAACGGCCGTTTTCTGCAAAGATACGCCCGCCTTCATCGTCAACCGGGTGGCCCGTCCCTTTTACGGCGAAGCCCTGCGCCTGCTGGGCGAAGATGCGGCCGATGTGGAGACCATCGACAGCCTGCTCAAATCCCTCGGCTTCCGCATGGGGCCGTTTGAGCTAATCGACCTGATCGGCTGCGATGTCAACTTTGCCGTCACCCAATCGGTCTACGACGCCTACTTCCAGGAACCAAAATACCGGCCCCACCCCATTCAGCGCCGCATGGTGGAAAGCGGCCGTCTGGGGCGCAAAACGGGCCGGGGTTTTTACAATTATTAAACAAAAGGGCTGGCAATTAAGCAATCGCCAGCCCTTTCTATTTACGGTTATGGGTTATGGGGCAAATTCCACTACCGGGTAGCCGTCGGTGTCCCATTGGGCCAGACCACCCTTCATACTGCGCACATCGGTATAGCCGTAACTCCACAGGATGGTCATAGCAATCGTCGAGCGGTGGCCGGTGCCACAGTAGATGACGATTTCCGTATCCTCGGCCGGCCATTCATCCATGCGCTCGATGAATTCCTGAATGGGGATGAGCAGTTGGCCTTCTGATTCAATACGGCCGTTTTCCTCCACCTCGGCCTCAGTCCGCACATCGATCAACAGCATCTCTGGTTTTTCCACCAGTTCCATCGCCAGATCATCGGTTGTGATAACGCCAAAGCCTTGCGGCACATGGCGCAGCATATCGCCTAATTCTTTAGCCAGGGCCGGATCTGGATCGGCCGCGTTCAAGACCATGGCCTCGACGGCCGGGCCTTCAATTACCGGATAGCCTTCACTGACCCAACCACCAAAGCTGCCACCGATAAGCGCCTTCACATCGGTCCAGCCCATGGTGCCCAGGGCCGTCATGGCAATGGTGCAGCGCCAGCCAATAGCGCAGTAAGCCACAATAGGTGTGTCAAAGCCGGGCAGCAGGGCCAGGTTGTCGCCGATCTCCGTCAGGGGAATGTGCACGGCCCCTTCAATGTGGCCCTGCTCTTCCAGTTCGGCCGGACGGCGCACGTCGAGGATAAAGGGGGGCGGATCTTCAATCAGCAGTTCGTTGAGCGCAGCCGGGCGGATTGTGTTGTAAGCCACCATATTGTCGATGAAATTGGCAAAGGCGGTGTCCAGGTCAACTTCCGGTTCGGCCCCACCCAAGACGGGATAGCCACCGGTACGCCATTCGGCCAGGCCACCTTTCATACTGCGTACGTTGGTATAGTCATACAGCCACAAAATGCTCATAACCATCGTGGAGCGGTGACCGGTACCGCAGTAGACAATGATTTCCTCATCCTTGTCCTGGGGCCACTGATCCTTCATGGCGATGAACTCTTCGATGGCAATTTGCATCTGATTGTCAGATTCGATGATGCCATTTTCTTCTACTTCGGCCGCAGACCGCACGTCAATTAGCAGCAGGTCCGGCTCTTCGATTAGCCTGGTGAAGAGGTCATCGGTGGTGATGACACCAAAGCCGTCGGGGATGTTGGCCATCATTTCTTGCACTTCAGCCAGCAGCCCGGATTCCGGATCGGCGGCGTTGAGTACGACCGCTTCGGGTGGAAACCCGTCTACGATTTCGTATTCGGCCGTTTCCCAGCCACCAAAGCTGCCGCCAATCAGGGCGCGGCTGTTTTCCCAGCCCAGCGTTTGTAGGGCGGTCATGGCAATGGTGCAGCGCCAGCCAATGGCGCAGTAGGCCACAATCGGCGTCTCAAAGGAGGGCAGCTTATCCAGGTTTTCGTGTAGTTCACTCAGGGGAATGTGGACCGCGCCGGGAATATGGCCTTTCTCTTCCAGTTCAGGTACGCGCCGCACGTCTAGAATGAAGGGCGGCTCTTCGGCCAGCGCCTCATTCAGGGCATCGGGACGAATGGTGTTGTAAGCAGTCATCCGGGCCAGCATAGCGCTAACGGCCGTATCCAAATCAGCTTCGGTAAAGGCCGGTTCTTCAACTACCGGCTCTTCTACCACCGGTTCCTCAACCACTGGCTCTTCGACGGCCGGTTCTTCTACTACAATAACGGGCGGCTCTTCCACAGCCGGTTCGGCCGTTTCGCCACCACAGGCAACTAACAGTAAGCTCAAACTGAGCAGCAGGGTAATTAGTAAGTAAAAACGAGTTTTCATCTTGTTCTCCGTAGCGTATTACGTATTGCGTATTGCGTAACGCTAATCCATTACGCAATACGCAATACGCAATAGCAGTTTAAGGTTCATCCGTTTCTAGCGGCAGTGTCGGCGTTAATGTTTCCGTCGTCGTAATGCCAATAGGGGCGGGAATGTTGGTAACAATGACGGGTCGATTTGCTTCCAGATGGGTCTCTTTTAGCAGCTTGTCTTCCGTCAGGAATAGGGCCGCGTTGCCGTGACAGCTATTGCAGGATTCGGTCTGCGGCGTGTTGCGTTGAATATTGTGGGGGGTGGCGTGTGCCCAGGTCGGCAAAGCGTCGAAGTTGGGCAGCAGGCCTTCCCCGTAAAAAATGTAGCTATCAGGGTCTACCGGCACGCGGCGCACGGGGGTGTATTTATACGGCCGTTGCGCACTGCGAATCGGATTCAGCCCAATCAAAAAGGTGTAAAAGGTGTTTTGCGAAACGTAGAACGGATTGCCTGTCGTCTCGCTAATCTGCACATGGCAGCTTTCACAATTACTGTAGGCAATTGAGTGGCAGGTCTGGCAGGAAAAATCGGCCCCGTGCTGTTCATGCATCTCGTTGCCGTCGCGACCGGTGGTCGATTCCACATGGCAGCTACCGCAGCTAGGCTTGGCCACACCGTGATAACGATGCTCGCGGGGCATCACCTCTTCCACGACCGGTCCGGTATGGCAATCCTGGCAGTTGTCGGGCTGGCCGTGCATCTCGTCGCCGGTATGGCAGCTAACGCAGGTCATGCGCCCCTGGCGGAAATGGACATCAGCCCGCAAATCTTCTTGCTTGCCGAGATAAGCATCAGCCACACGGCTGCCGTGGCAGGCGGTACAGGTGCGCGTCATGGGGGGAGTCCGTTCAAAGATATGACCACTTAGGAAACCACCCCCCGTATCATACGGTTGGGT
>JAWOIM010000150.1:0-2984 GCA_046484685.1 Chloroflexota bacterium
GCCGGTTCAGGGATAGGGTCGGCTTCGCGTTCAACCTCAGTGGCAACGGGTGGGGGCGTTGGGTCCGGGGGAGAAACGCTTATTTCTCCCGCCGGCGTGCAGGCTGCTAACAGCCCGCTGGCTAAAATCAGAACAAAGTAAGAGATTAATCGGGGAAAATTCATAGCCTGCTCCTATCATTGAGAAAAAGTCTGTGCTTACTTTTCTGATGATATGAGCAGGCAAAATCTTACGAGAAGCTATCTCTTTTTACTTCTGCCTTCTTACTTCTTACTTCTGCCTTCTAGGTGCCTATGATAAGTTCTTCGGCAATTTTGGCTGAGGAGAGCACGCCCGGCAGGCCGGCTCCCGGATGCGTGCCGGCACCCACAAAATAGAGATTCTTAAACTCCTCGGACCGGTTGTGGGGCCGGAACCAGGCGGATTGGGTCAGGATCGGCTCAATGGAAAAGGCGGAGCCGAGGTAGCTGTTTAAAGTGCCCTGGAAGTGAAGCGGGTCAATGTAATGTTCGGCCACGATGTTTTCTTGTAGATCGGGCAGATAGTTCTCTTCCAGGAATTGCATAATGGCGTCCCGGTAAGGTTTGGCCTGCACGGTCCAGTCGATGCCGGCTTCCAGATGGGGCACGGGTGAGAGGACGTAGAACGCTTCATGGCCCTCGGGGGCCATAGAAGGATCGGTCAGGGTGGGCATATGGAGGTAGAGAGAAAAGTCATCGGCCAGCTTCTTGTTTTTGAAGATGTCGGTCAGCAGTCCCCGATAGCGTTCGCTCAAAATGATATTGTGGTGGGCTAAACGGCCGTCATTGTACCGCTTCTTAGTGCCAAAATAGATGACAAAGAGGGACATCGAATAACGCATATTCTTCAGGCGGCGGTCGCTGTATTTGCGCCGGTAGGGGGCCGGAATCATATTCATATAGGTGGAGGCCACGTCGGCATTGGAAACCACCTGGTCGGCCTGGTGGATCGTGCCATCTGCCAGACGAATGCCGGTAACGCGGCGGCTTTGTTCATCAACGAGAATTTCAGAAACGGCCGTGTTCAAATGCACCCGCCCGCCCAATTCGTCTAAAAGTTTGGCCATAGCGGCCACAATGGCTCCCGTACCGCCCAGCGCGTAATGAACGCCCCACTCCCGCTCCAGGTAATGGATCATGGCGTAAATCGACGTGGTGTCGAAGGGATTGCCGCCTACCAGCAGCGGATGAAAAGAGAAGCAGCGGCGCAGAAAATCATTTTGCACAAATTGGGCCGCGTAGTTATAGACGGTTTTGTGGGATTGCAGCTTGACCAAATCGGGAATAATCTTGACCATATCCCACAGATTCAGGAAGGGTTTGTCGGCCAGCTCTACAAACCCCTTTTGGAAGATTGCTTTGGTGGTAGCGACAAAACGCTCGTAGTTGGCCACGTCCTCTGGACTCCACATGGCAATCTGCTGCCGAATAAAGTCAGGGTCGCCGTTATAGTCAAATTTGCGCCCTTCGTGATTGAAGATGCGGTAAAAGGGGTCACAGGCCACAAACTCGACATACTCTTCACGACGACGACCGGCCGCCGTGAAGATGTCGTCGAACATAAAGGGGGCAGTGATCACGGTAGGGCCGCCATCAAATTGGAAGCCGTCAACTTCATAGACATAGGCACGCCCCCCTAATTTGTCTCGCGCTTCAAAAATTTCTACATCGAAGCCGCGAGCGGCCAGCCGGCAGGCCGTAGCCAGGCCGCCAAAACCACTGCCGATAATGATTACTTTTTTGCTCATTGCGTTTATTTTTATCCTGTACCCTAATTTTGTAAATGTTTTGTCAAGATTTTATACAAATTAGGTAGCGGTGTCAACCATCGGGGGCGGAAAAATGGTTGTATGAGAAACTGTTCACAAAAGGAGTAAACTAAAGGCATAGGGCTTGGCGAATAGTGGCCACAATTTCTGCCGGCGTCAGGGCGATATCCACGGTCAAATCGGCGGCGGGTGGTTCCAGGGAGGCCAATTGATCGGCCAGCAGCATGGTGGAGAAGAAATGGCCCTGCCTTTGCTGCAGCCGTTCTTGAATGAGGTGGTCAGAGCCGGTCAGGTGGACCAGAGCCAGGCGGGGGCCGTCGGGCAGCAGGATGGCCCGATACCGTTCTTTGAGGGCAGAGCAGGCAATAACGGCCGTTTCCTCCCGCGCCAACTGCCGTTCAATTAAGGCCCGCAAGGCTTGCAGCCAGGGCCGGCGATCGGCATCGGTCAGCGGCTGACCGGCCGCCATTTTGTCAATGTTGGCCTGCGGGTGAAAGTCATCCCCATCATAAAAAGGCCAGGCCAAGGCCTGCGCCAACCGGCGGCCCACCGTTGACTTGCCTGTGCCGGCCACGCCCATCAGAACAATTACCCGGTAGTTACTCAAGGCCCACACGGCTGCTGCGCCGCTCCATCAGCAGGACGTCACGCCAGTCGCCTTGAAGCTGGCCCAGCTTTTTGCGCACACCCACGCGACGAAAGCCCAGACTTTTGTGCAGGGCCACGCTGCCCCTGTTTTCAGGGAACATGGCTGCCTGCAAGGTCCAAATCCCTTCGGCTTCGGACGTTTCCACCAGGGCACGCAGCAGTTGTTTGCCGATCCCTTGTCCGCGGGCCACGGCAGCCACATAGACGCTGACCTCAGCCACGCCGGCATAGACACAGCGACCGGAGACAGGCGTCAGGGCGGCCCAACCCAGGATCTGTTCATCTACTTCGGCCACCAGGCGTCCGGTTTCCAGATGAGCGGCGTCCCAACTTTCCCAAGTGGGCACGGCCGTTTCAAAGGTTGCCTGACCCGTCTCAATGCCCTCCTGATAAATGGCCGCCACCGAGGGCCAGTCGGCGGCCGTCAAGGCACGTATCGTTGTGTTCATAAACATTCCTCGTATGAATAGCGTAAAGCGTAGCGTAATGCATAACGTGGCATAGCCACAACCAAAATCATCAAAGATGACGCAGATTACACAGATTT
>JAWOIM010000184.1:0-4864 GCA_046484685.1 Chloroflexota bacterium
TGCTGACTCCGGCCGAACAACGGCTGTTGCAGGCATTGACTATTTTTCAGGGCAGCTTTAGCCGGCCGGCAGCGACCAGCGTGGCCGGGGCCAGCCTGTCTTTACTCTCCGGCCTGATTGACAAATCACTGCTACGCCGCCTGGGGCCGGATCGCTACAGCCTGCATGAACTGATCCGTCAATATGCGGCCGAGCGGCTGCGGGCCGATGAGCCGGCCTGGACAGAAGCACGAGAGAAACACGGCCATTTTTACCTCAACCAGTTGGCCGACAGCGAAGCCGACCTGTTCAGCAATTTGCGCGGCCCCGTCTTTGAGCAGTTGACGGCCAGCGTTGGCGATTTGCGGGCCGCCTGGCAATGGGGTCTGGCGCAGCAGCAGTGGGATCTGCTCCTTCGCGCTGCCCGCACGTATCCCACCTTCTACGAACTCCACTCCTGGAACCAGGAAGGGCTGCGTTTGTTGATTGATGCCACCGAACGATTACAATTATTTACCGGAGCAGAGTCGGCCGATTCTGCTGTCCAATTACTGTTTGGGGCCATGCTGGGCAGCCGGGGCTGGTTCCATTTTCGCTGTGGCCAGATGGTCGCCGCCCGCACCGCCCTGGATGAGGGCCTGGCCCACGTTCGGGCGGCCCGTCCCCATACCGAGCGGGAGCGCTGCCTGCAATTTGTTCTGTTCCAGTTAGGCATGGTCGCCTACGTCAGCGGCGATTACGCCACCGCCCAGAACGCGCTCGACGAGGGGCTGGCCATCAGCCGGCGGCTGAGTGATGATTGGGGCACGGCTTATACCCTGGCCATTCTGGGCATGGTGCGCCTGGCGCAGGGGCAGGCAGCCCAGGCATACGAACTGCTTAGCAAAAGTCTGGCCACCTGGCGACGCAATGGGTCGCCCCGATTGGGCGTCTTCTGTTTTTCATTTTTTGGCATTGTGGCCCGCGTCACAGGCAAGCATGAGGAGGCGGAAGCCGCGCTGCAAGAGGGCCTTACGCTGGCCCAACATGCGGGCGACCGCTATGGTGTGGCCACCTTTTTGCACAGTTTGGGTGCGCTCAAACTGGCCCAGGCCGCGTATGAAGAGGCAGCTAAGGCCGTTCAGGACAGCCTGGCTATTTTCACCGAACTGGGCGACCGCTGGCGCATGACCCAGGGGCAAACGTTAGTGGCCGCCATTCACCAGGCGCAGGGAGACCTGGCCCGTGCGGAACAGTCTTTTCGGGACGCCTTTGCTACGGCCGTTGACGCCCACGCCCTGCCCTATGCCCTGGAAGCGCTGGTCGGCCTGGCCGACCTCTACGCCCAAACGGAGCAAAAAACGGCCGCTTACGCCCTGGCGCGGCGGGTCCAAAATCATCCGGCCAGCAGTGGTCCGGTTCAGGCCCGCGCCGGCAAGTTGGTGGCGCAGTTGGCGCAGGAAGGGGTGGAGGAAACGGCCGTTGCTCCCTCTGTGGCGGAACTATTGGCACGGATCAACTCATGAGGTTGTTTGTCCACTGTAACCCGATTTTCCAAATCGGGGGCGATTTGGAAAATCGCCCCACACCTTCGCCATGAGGTCCTATAGCCATGTTAATCCTTGAATCCAAACGTCTGATCCTGCGCCCGTTTCAGGACGCCGATATAGAAGCTTTTTCAGCCTACCGCTCCGATCCGGATATTGCCCGTTATCAGAGTTGGGAACCGCCCGTCACCTTAGAACAGGCTACCCGATTTGTCAACGACATGAAGCATGCCCGGCCCGGTGTTCAGGGAGAATGGTATCAATGGGCCGTTGAGCGCAAAGCGGCGGCAGGCCTGATTGGCGACTGCGCCTTTCAGATTATGGCCCCCGATCCGCGTCAGGCAGAAATCGGCTTCACCTTTGCCCCGGCCTATCAGGGACAGGGCTTTGCGGCCGAAGCGGTAAGCCGGTTACTGGATTATTTGTTTGGCGACCTCAACCTGCACCGGGTGGTGGCTATCACCGATGCCGAGAACCGGGCGGCAGCCAGGCTGCTGGAGCGGCTGGGGCTGCGACACGAAGGGACATTTGTGGAAAATATCTGGTTTAAGGGAGCCTGGGGCAGCGAATTCTCTTACGCGCTGCTGCATCGTGAATGGGCCGGGAAGCATCGTGCGGCCCAAGGTTCGTAGTAACCGCTTTAGCGGGCAAATCCGGCTAAAGCCGTTACTACCAACTGCTCGATATCCTGTGTGCGTTCGTGCCAGGCCAGAGCTACCGGAGCTGGTAGTCCCAGCCGAAGTTAACCACCGGCAGATGCTCGCCGGGAGCCAGGGTGAGCTGGTGATACCAGATGCCTCTGGCGGGGAAGGTCCAGTCGCCGGGCAGCAGCAGCGGCGCATTTTCGGGCGAGGCGGCGTTCATCGACACACAGTAGGTGCCGGGGTTGAGGTTGGCGAAGGTGTAACGGCCGTTGCCGTTCGTCACCGCCCCCACCGTCCCGCCGCTGTTGCTGGTACAGGGGCCGGGCCGTAATGAGATGGTCACACCGGCGATGTAACTTTCGGTAGGCTGAATCATGCCGTCGGCATGGTAAACGCCGTTGCCATCCATAACACAGTTGCCGGCCAGCGGTTCCCCGCTTTCACCCGTCAAACAGGTGTCGTCCCACAGGTAGCCGCTGATTGAGCCGTTAAGGATCAGGGCACGCAGGTTGGCGTTGGTGACAACCTGCCCGCCGCTGACAGTAACGGCCGTCACGTCTTCCAGCAAACCATCGCTGCCCATCAAGCCCACACAGTAGCTGCCCGTGAACCGGCCGTTGAAGTTGTAACGGCCGTCTGCGCCGGAAAAGGTCGTGGCCATGGCGTTTTGCAGCACATGGCAGGCCGTGCCCTCAATCAGGTGTACTTCACGATTGCCCATCAGTTGCTCGCCGTTGTCGTAACGGCCGTTTTCATTCTGATCCTGATAGACCAGGCCGGAAATGGTGCTGTTTTGCGTGGTACCGACCGCCTTGATTTTGACCCACAAAGGCGCGTTATTGCTGCCCACACCAAAAAGATTGTTTTGCGGCGTGACCAGCTTCCAGTCACCCCGGTAGCTGCCGGCTGCGGCCGGAGCGGTCAACTGCACGCTCAGGTCAATGGTCTGGCCGGGGGCCACGCTGGCCGGCAGCGCCATTTGCCCCACGACTGCGCCCAGCAAATGACCATCCACGTGGGACAGTTTGTAACGGCCGTCCCAGGTACAGGTGCCGCTGTTACGCACGCGCCACGTTTTGATGAACGATGCCCCGGCAGGAATTTCGCTGTCGTCGGGGATGGAGATGTCGGCGACAAAGGTGGCCGTATTGGTGCAGGCCGCGCTGGACGTCGCTGTCGGTGTTGGTGTTGGCTGGGAGCCGGGAACCTTTATTTTAACCCAGACGGCCCCGCTGCTGCGGCCGACGCCAAAGCGTGCGCCCTGGGGGGATTCCAGCAGCCAGTTGCTCTGGTAAGTACCGGGTGTGACCGGGGCCTTCATTTGTACGCTGACGTCTACCGTTTCGCCGGGGGCGACGGTGGCAGGCAGCGCTATCTGCCGCACCGCAGCGTCAAGGGTAGGGCCGCCGGCATGGACGAGATGGTAACGGCCGTCCCAGGTGCAGGTGCCGTTGTTTTTGAACCGCCACGTCTTGAGAAAATCGCCATTTGCGGCTACCTGGCTGTTGTCTGGGATGGTCACGTCGCTGACAAAAAGGGCCGCGTTGGTACAGGTAGCTGCGCCGCCGGCTGTCGGGCTGGCTTCGGCGGTGGGTGTGGGCGTAACGGCCGTGTCCGGCGTCGCTTCCCCGGTGGGCGTGATGATGGTATCGGTAGGCGTCAGCAGCGGCTCCACAATGGCAATGGGGGTCCCTATCACCGTGGCCACGTCATCAATCGTCAGGATGCGTACCAACAGAGCCGCTCCCCCGATAGTGGCCAGCAGCAGCGCCAGACCCATACCCAAAATAATGAAAATGTGTGTGCGAGACATAATGATGTCCTCCTTCGATTTAATTGACCGAGGATGGTGGACGAAGGACGGAGCAGCGGTCATACACTTCCGTCATTCGTCCTTCGTCTTCGGTCTTATTTCGGGAACGATAGCATAACGGCCGTTTGGCCAGCGTTTGGCCAGGCATTGTAGCATGTCATCCATCATAATGTCGTTTTTCCTGGCCAAAATATAACAGCCGGTGTGGCAGATTGGCCCAATCTGGGGAAATTGGTCCAATCTCCACAACAAACGATCCCCTAACGCTGAACAAACGGCGGTTGCGTTATGCTGTCCCCAGATTTCAAATTCAAACCAAATAAAGGAGTATAACATGAACAACAAACGATTATGGTGGACAGTTTTATTGCTGGTCATGGCTGTGGGTCTGGCGGTTCTGGTCGCCTGTACGCCCGCCGCTGACAGCACCAATGCCGCATCCCTGCCAGAAACGCAATCGGTGGCTTATGAGACAACCTCCCTGTACTACCCGCCCACATTGGTTCGTGAAGTGAAACTGGACGTAGTTCCCGCCAACAACGGCGATCCCGACGGTCCTGGGTGGGATATTCATGCGGCCTACTTGCAATTCCTGTTCGTCGGCTATGAGCCGGAATTGGGCTACTTTCAAGCGGCCGTGCAGCCCGTGCCCCAGGTGGCCATCTATAATGCGGAAGAATACGCTCGCCTTAGCTGGGTGGCCGGTATGGAAATTGAATGGCTCAAAACGCTGCTGGCGGAGCGGCCGTTTCCCATCAATGACCCCATTCCCTTCCTGCCGCTGCTCAACGCCGCTCAAGATTTGCAGGCGCAGGTGGCCTATCTGGAATTTAATGGCGGCACCGGCGTACGCTTTATCACCCATTACGGGCAGGAGCCGCGGCCTTACGTCAACGATGAGC
>JAWOIM010000264.1:0-3531 GCA_046484685.1 Chloroflexota bacterium
CCCGCCACACGCCCGACGAGCCGCGTGGCTCTGAGCGGCTGGGTTGGCTGACTTATGGGCTGCTTAACGTGGGGCTGCTGCTGCGGGTAATCGGTGAGCCGCTGATAGCCCAACAGCCGGGGACGGTCTGGGGCTGGCTGCTGGTGGTTTCGGCCGTTTTACAATGGGGAGCCGCGCTCTGTTTTTTTGCCAATACCTGGCCCCGCGTTAAGCCCGGTCCCCGCCACCGCCGCCAGGAAGCCCAAAGCGGCAGCCCCCTCGACCGCCTGCGTGACTGGCTGACGAAGAGATAGGACACGGATAAACACGGACAAACACAGATTTTCAATGGATCTTCTTACTTCTTACTTTTTACTTCTAACTTCTTACTTTCCCTTATGCCTCTCCTAAGTCGTCTCTACGTCCGCACAGCCTTGATTTACCTGCTCATAGGCTTCACCCTGGGGTCTTTGCTGCTGAGCCACAAAGGCGTGTTTATCGACGCCTGGCTGTGGCGGCTGCGGCCGGCCCATATTGAACTGCTGCTGGTGGGCTGGACGCTGCAACTGGCGATGGGGGTGGCTTTTTGGATTTTACCTCGCTGGTGGCAGCCGCCGGTGCGGGGAAAAATCGGGGGAGCCTGGCTGGCCTTTGTTTTGATCAACCTGGGAATCTGGCTGGTAATTGTGGGGTCGTGGACGGCCACTTCGGCAGGCTCAGAGCAAGGTGTGCGCCTCATCTTTGCCGGACGTGTATTAGAAGCCTTAGCTGTAGCCGCTTTTGCCCACCATGCCTGGCAGCGGGTTGTAGGGCGGGAAGGGTAGCAGCAACAATCAGTATTCCGTAATGTGCTGTCCATAAATAGAGTGGCCTCATGTTCTATTCAAGAATCAGCTTAGAGTTTACAAAAGTCAAGGAAATTCTGGTATACTATAGGTGTTCACATAGTTGTCCACATGTTTACTAACCAACCACCCATTTCATTAACATTGTGCAGCTTTCGATATGGCGTATGTTGGCCCGGATCAACGTTGACTTACTCAAGAATAGTGAGGTGCCAACCGTTGTTCGACCGCATGATTAGTATACAAGGAGCGATAAGTTATGACAGAGCTAGAAACAGTTAAAGGTGACGACAAAGAGAAGAAACCGGATTTTGCCCGTGGTACCCGTGAAGGAAAGGAAGACAAAACACAACCTGACTTTGCCCGCGGTGTGCGCAAAGAAAAAGAAGACAAGGAACAGCCTGATTTTGCCCGTGGTACCCGTGAAAAAGGTGAAGACACCGAACAACCCGATTTTGCCCGTGGTGTACGGGAAGAAGACGAAGAAGAGAATTAACACAGCAGCCGGTAGGTAATTAATAGAGGCCAGCCGTTTTTTTGAGCGGCTGGCCTTTTTTTATTAACAGTTACTAACCAGGCGCACAACTTTTGCACAGAATTTGTTGATTTGTGCTGTTCCCTATGTTATAGTGCCGCCCATGACAAAAAAACCACAAGTATCGTCACGCCTTGAATCTTCGGCAACGGCCGTTTCTACTCCAGTCAAGTCTGTGCAATCGGCGATGAAAAATAAGCGTATTCCTCTTGTCTCCCTGGCCAAGCTTAGCAAACACTTTCGCGAAGGGCGCGATACCCGCGAAGTGCTGCACGATGTCACCTTCGACTTTTATGAAGGGGAGTTCACCCTGCTGCTGGGCCACAGCGGCAGCGGCAAAAGCACGCTGCTTAACCTGATCAGCGGCATCGAAGCGCCCGACAGCGGCGACATCAGGATCAACAATATTCCTATCAGCCGCTTTAGCGAACGGGAGCGCACTCTGTTCCGCCGCGACCAGATCGGCTTTATCTTCCAATTCTTTAACCTCATTCCCACCATGACCGTCCTGGAAAACATCACCTTGCCTCAGGAACTGGCGGGCAAACGGCGGCAAGATGTGGAAACGGCCGCCATGCACCTGCTGCAACGGGTGGGCCTGGCCGACCGGCGCGACACCTTCCCTGACAAATTGTCCGGCGGCGAGCAGCAGCGAGTGGCCATTGCCCGCGCCCTGGTCCACGACCCGCTGCTGGTACTGGCCGACGAACCCACCGGCAACCTGGACGAAGAAAACGGCCGTCGCATTCTCGATCTCCTCCTGGAACTGACCCGCACCGCCGGCAAAACCCTCATCATGGCCAGCCACAACATTGAAATTGCTGAGCTGGCCGACCGGGTGTTAAGGGTGACGGATGGGCAGTTGCTGCCGATACGTGATGCGTGAGGCGTGAAACGTGAAACGTGATGCGTGAGGAGTGAATTGTCGCGTATTCTGAACTAGATTGGAGAGAAAGCAATGAATTACAAGGATTGGGAAGACCAGGTTTTTTCAGAGATAAAAGAGGATTCGTTGTGGAAAATTGAGTGTTATCGCTTGTCATTATTTGTGAGTGATATTGGTTGGCATGATGTGAGCAAGTTGGTCCAAGATGGGCGTACGATTAAACTGTCGGACCAATTATACAGAGCATTAGGCTCAATTGGTGCCAACATCGCTGAAGGGTTTTCACGTGGCACAGGGAAGGATAGAGCGCGATTTTATGAATATGCGTTGGGGTCGGCCCGTGAAAGTCGGGACTGGTATTACAAAGGAAGGCACATCCTGGAGGAGACTGTAGTTGTCCATCGCATAAAGTTACTCTCTCAAATCATACGCCTGCTGCTAATTATGGTTCCCCACCAGCGCGGCCGAAAGCTCCACGAAACCGAAGGTCCTTATTACACTGTGGTTGATGAAGAATATCTAAAGTCAACCGATCCCACCGACTTACCCAACCTACTCCAAAATATCCCAATGCCCTGACATACGCTCATCACGCTTCACGCTTCACGCATCACGTTTCACGCATCACGTTTCACGCCTATGACTACTCCAACACTCTCCAATACCCCTCTACTGCGACTGGCCTGGCGGCGCTTGCAGAAACGGCCGTTGCAATACATCCTGCTCATCATCGGCGTGGCCATTGGCGTGGCCATGATGGTCTCCATTGACCTGGCCAACAGTTCGGCACGGCGGGCCTTTCAACTGTCTACCGACGCCGTGACGGGGCGGACCACCCACCGCATTGTGGGCGGTCCCACCGGGTTGGACAGCGAACTATACCTCCGCCTGCGGACCGAATTGGGCTACAGTCCGGCTGCGCCGGTAGTAGAGGGCTATGTCCAGATCCGTGAAATCGGCCAGCAGCCTTTACGCCTGGTGGGGATCGACCCCTTTGCCGAACCCCCTTTCCGCCCCTACTTTGGTGACGGCACGCAGGGTTTAGAGAGGCTGACCGCCTTCATGACCCAGCCTAACGGCCTGATTATTGCCGCCGATATCGCCAATGAACAAGGATTGGCCCTGGGCGATACGCTGACCCTCGACCTGGGCGGCCGCCTCCACGATGCCACCCTCGTTGGCCTGCTGGAGGCGGACGACGAGGCCAGCCGTCGCGCCCTGAGCGGCCTTATCTTTGTAGACATCGCTTCGGCCCAGGAGTTGTTGGGGCTGAACGGCCGTTTAAG
>JAWOIM010000401.1:0-3961 GCA_046484685.1 Chloroflexota bacterium
ATTAAACGATTTGTTAGATCGCTCAGTCGATGTTGTTACGGAGAAGGGCTTGAGGGAACGATTACGCGAACGTGTCCTTCATGAAGCGGTCCCGTTATGAGAAGCAATAAAGAGCGTCTGCTTGATATTCTCGAAGCCATTGAGCGAATTGAGAAGTACACTGCCAGTGGACGCGAGTCACTGCTGAACGAATTGGTGCAGATCTGGGTGATTCACCATCTACAGGTGATTGGTGAAGCCGTTCGTGCTTTAGCGGATGAGATGAGAGAGTCACATCCTGATATTCCCTGGACCCAAATCATAGGCATGAGAAACATTTTAGTTCATCGTTACTTTGGCATTGATGAAGATATTGTCTGGACGGCAATTAACAAGGATTTGCCTGCCTTGAAACAGAAGGTAAAAGTGTTATTGGATGAATAGGGTTGGCGTGTTATGGTGTCAGATCTGGAGATGGAAATGAGCAAAACAAGTTGAACTCGGATGGCAAATGGCGTTCGACTAATTTGCTGTTGCCACATCCTGTCGAAAATCAGTAAAGGATTATATTATGGAGGCGATTGTACAAACCGAAGATGTCAACCGTATTTACAAGGTAGGCGGACGGGAAGTGGCTGCGCTGCAAGGAGTGAGCCTGGCCGCCGCACCGGGACAAATTGTGGCCCTGCGCGGCCGTTCCGGTTCCGGCAAAACGACGCTGCTCAACTGCATTGGCGGCCTGGACCAACCGACGGCCGGCCGCGTTTGGGTTGGCGAGCAGGAGGTGACCAATCTCTCTGAACCGCAGCGGGTGCGGCTGCGGCGGCACAAAATAGGCTTCGTTTTCCAATCCCACGCCCTGCTGCCTACCTACTCCGCCTGGGAGAATGTGGCCCTGATGCTGCGCCTGACCGGGACCGGTCGTAAGGAGCGGCAGGAGCGGGTAAGGCAGGTTCTCACCCTGGTGGGGCTGGGTAAATGGCATCACCATCGCCCCTCGGAGCTGTCGGGCGGGCAGCAGCAGCGGGTGGCCATTGCCAGGGCCATCGCCACCCGCCCTGCCCTCATCTTGGCCGACGAGCCGACCGGTGAGCTAGACACGGCCACCGGCCAGCAAATCCTCCAGTTGTTCCGCCGCATTGCCGACCAGGAAGGCACCACCGTTCTCATTGCCACACACGACCTGACCGTGGATGCCTTTGCCGATGTGGTGCATCTACTGCAAGACGGCCGTATTGTTACGGGCTGATGGTTCTCCTCTGGGGCCAGGGTAAGCGACTCCGCTGCTTACTTGTGTGCCTCCGCTGCCAGCGCAATAAGCTGCTGGATACGGGGCAGCATATCACCAGGGTTGGGGTGGAGTCCTTCCTGAACCAGGGCGCTTTCGTAAAGCTGCTCAATAGAGAGATTGATCAGCTCATTGTCAGGCTGCTCGGTGACTAAGTGAGACAGGCTGGCAATGAGAGGATGGCTGCGATTGACCTCCAAAATGCGCTTGGGCACTTCGTAATTCTTGTCCAGGTGGCGGTAAATGCGGTCCATTTCCCGGTTGGCGGCATCTTTGGGCGAAACAAGGCGCACAGGACTGTCCTTAAGCACTTTAGACGGCCGTACCTCCGTTATCCGTTCACCCAATGTGGTCACACAGCGACCAACAAAGCGGTTGAAGTCAGATTCGGGGAGCGTAGATTCGGCCGTTTCTTCCGCCTCCGTTTCAGCCAGTTCCGGCAGGTCAATCTCGGCATCATCAATATTACGGAACGTCTTTTCCTTGTATTCGGTGAGCATCGGAGCCACAAAAGCATCCAACGGATCCACCCAAAACAATACTTCCAGGTCTCGTGCCTTAAAGGGGTCTAAATGGGGGCTGTTGGCAATCGAACGAATGCTGTCGCCTACAACATAGTAGATTTCTGTCTGCGATTCCGGCATCCGCTCCATGTACTCAGCCAACGATACCAGTTGACCATCGGAACGGGAAGAGACATAGCGTAAGAGGGGAAGAATTTCCTCTTTAGCCCCCATATCAGTGGCCAGACCCTCTTTGAGAGTACGGCCGTATTCTTCCCAAAACGGCTGATACGCTTCAGCATCCTCATCGGCCATCTGCTCCAGTTCCCGCAGCACCCGCTTACGCACCATGCGAGCCAGGTGTTGGACCATGCGGTTATTGTGGACCGTCTCGCGGCTGACGTTGAGCGGCAAATCTTCTGAATCAACCACACCATCCACAAAGTTGAGCCAGTCGGGCAGCAGGTCGGTACAATATTCTTGAATCAATACGTTATGGGAATAGAGCATCATTCCCGGTTCCCGACGAATCGACATCATGCCTTTTTCTCGTTTACGCGGCACAAAGAGAAGGGCGCGAATATGCACCGGTGCATCCGATGAAAAATGAATGGTACGCAGCGGCGGCTCAAAATCGAGCGTCATTTGCTGGTAAAATTGGGTATAATCCTCATCACTGGCTTCGGAAACGGGCTTGCGCCAGAGGGCAGTCTGCTGATTAGCCTGCTCATCCCCTACATAGATGGGAAAACGAACAAAGTCAGAATGTTTTTTGACAATCTGGCGCAGCTTCCAGTCGTTGGCAAAGTCGTCGGCATCTTCCTTAAGGGTTATATGAATTTCAGTACCCCGATCAGATTTTTCGGCCGCTTCTATCTGTTAACTGTCATTGCCATCGGTGATCCAAACGGCGGATTCATCTTCCGGCCGGTAGCTGCGTGACACGACGCGCACTTCGTCGGCTACCATAAAGACGGAGTAAAAACCAACACCAAACTGGCCAATAATATCGCTGACATCCTCCTCCCCTTCTTTGACTCTTTCCAAAAACTCTCGCGCACCAGACTGAGCAATCGTTCCCAGATTTTGCACCAGTTCAGCCTGGTTCATGCCGATACCGCTGTCTTTAATAACAATGCGTTTCCTTTCCCCTTCTTCTACTGCGGGCACGTCAATATGGACTGCCAGAGTTACCTCCGGGTCCACTACTTCCCGATTCGTTAACATCTCAAACTGCATTCGTGTCAGGGCATCAGAGGCATTAGAAATAAGTTCACGCAGAAAAATATCCCGATCTTTATACAATGAATGGACCAGGATACGAAGTAGTTGTTTGATTTCTGCTTTAAATTGATAGGAATCGGTTGTTGCTGTCATGGATGTATCTCCTTTGAAAATAGACCATGGACGACGGACCATAGACGATGAACCTCGTTCATGGGAAAATCCTTGGAATAATTGTTTGGTAGAAGTAAGAGATGAGACACCGTTTACTTCTTACTTTTTACTTTTACTCTTTTTACTTTTACTTCTTACTACCGTGCTGGCTGTAATGGTAAAAAATAGTTGTTAGAATTACGTTAACAGTTGACGCATCAGGGTATCAACGCTACAACTGATTAGGGATTACTGATTACTCAATATGGAGGTTTTTTATGTCAAAAGAACAGATAAAGCAAGCAGTAGCCGGTTATTTTGCCGGCATTCGTCATAATGACAAAACTGCGTGGCTGAGCCATTTTGCGCTTGACAGCATCAGCTATGACCCGGTGGGCGGACCACCCCATGAAGGGCATGAAGGGCTGTCAAAATTTTTTGATGGCATGAACAAAATGTTTGCCAGCGTCTCGTTGGTAGAAGAAGAGATATTTATTGCTGGTAACGAAGCGGCCGTTTCTTGGCGAGGAGAAATTATAGGCAAAAACGGCCGTACTGTCACTTTTTCCGGCATTAATACCTTTGTCGTTAACGATGCCGGCAAAATCAGCCTTCTAAAAGCTTACTGGAGTCCTGGCGCTATGATGAAAGAGCTAAACAAGGATTAGCTGGTTTAGCCGCCACACTCTTGACTATACGAATGAGAGCGCCGTCTATCAGGACTGCGCTCTTTTTTATGTTGAATTGCAGTTGATCTTATGAAAAGTAATGTTATAATGCGTTTAGCTTAACTTACATAATATTTTTAGAATCG
>JAWOIM010000416.1:0-15923 GCA_046484685.1 Chloroflexota bacterium
CGAGAGAGGCCTGACAGGTGGGCGAAGCGCAAGTGGCCGGAAATGATAACGTAACGCAGGTTGCCAACCTGCTGCTTTTCCAGATTAACAACCTGTGTTACATTTCCAAAGGAAACAACACGCACCGCGGCGCACCAACCAATGAACAAAAATACCGCCCCGAATTTCACGAATGAACACGAATTCGTGAAATTTGTGTAATTCGTGGCTATTTATATAGGAGCTAGAAATGGAAGAGCCTATCACAACCAAAACAGAGCTGCTGGCCGACATTGACCGGGACTGGACCGCGCTCCACGACCGGCTGGACCAATTAACAGAAACCGAAATGACGACGCTGACCAACGCCGACGGCTGGACGGTTAAGGATCACATTGCCCACCTGACCGCCTGGGAACGCTCGGTCATTTTTATGCTGCAGGGCAAACCGCGCCATGCCGGGCTGGGCGTGCCCGAAGCGGTTTATCTGAGTGAATCGTATGACGCTATGAATGAGATCATTTTTCAAGAACAGAAGGATCAGCCCTTAACGGCCGTTCTCGCCCGCTTCCAGCAAACCCACCAGGAACTGCTGGACCTGCTGCACCCCCTCAGCGACGCCGATCTGCAAAAACCGTACCACCATTATCTGCCCGACGAACCGGGCAAAGAGGACGGACCGCCGGTCATTAACTTTGTATATGGCAACACCGCCCACCACTTCAAAGAGCATTTACGCTGGATAGAGGAACTGGTAGGGAACAGGGATTGGGGAGCAGGCAATAGAGATTGGGGCGCGGGGAATAGGGATTGGGGGATGGGGAATGGGGAATAGGGATTGGGGGATGGGGAATAGGGATTGGGGAGTGGGGGCTGAAAGTATGGCAAGTGATGGACAAGCAGGGACAAGCAGGGACAAGCAGGGACAAACAATGAATAAGAATCCATCGTCCATCGTCTATGGTCCATCGTCCATCATCTATGGTCCATCGTCTATTGAAAGGAAAATAACAAATGAGTGACAACCCTGTATTAGACCAGTATCGCCGCCGACCGGATGTGGCCGAATACAAACAGATTCGCCGGGAGTGGAAGACCCATTCCATTGCCGAAGATAATCGGGATATTCCTGGCCTGCTTTCCACGCTGACCGAGGATTGTGTCTACGAAATTGTGCAGACGGGCGACCGCTGGCAGGGGCATGAAGGAGCAGCCCAATTTTATACCGAACTGCTGACCGCTTTCCCCGACATCCATTTCGACCTGCAAAATATTGTCATTGGGCCGCAGGGCGTCTTTGAGGAAGCCTGGGTGACGGCCACCCATGAAGGGGAATGGCGCGGCATTGCCCCCACCGGCCGGTATATTGAATTCATGGTCGGTATCTTGTTCCCCTGGGATGAAGCCAAACAAAAGTTTAAGGGTGAGCGGGTGTATGTCGATTTTGAGCAGGTGTTGACGCGGTATGGGGATAGGGAGCAGTGAGCAGTTGATAGTTGATAGTTGATGGTGGGTGATATGGTGCATACAAATGACGTGGTTTTGCTGGAGAATCAAGGATGGGATGAGCGGATTTTGGTCTGTGGCAACGGCCGTTTGGTGCAAACCTTTATCATCGTCAGCCAACGCTATCTGGTGCTGGTGGATACGCTGATTAACGCGGCCACGGCGCGGGCCATGCTCGACTATGCCCGACCCCACCTGGCCGGACGCCACCTGCTGGTGATCAACAGCCACGCCGACTACGACCACTGCTGGGGCAACCAGCTTTTTGCCGGTCCCCAGGCAGAGCAGCCCGCGCCCATCATTGCCACCCGGGCCTGCCGCGAGCAGTTTAACAGGAGTGACTATCTGCAAGAAATGCAGGCCGCCGAGCCGGAAATTTTTGGGGAAGTGGTCTTAACGCCGCCGACCCTGATCGTTGACGGCCGTTTTACCATTGAAGGGGGTGATCTGACGCTGCACCTGCTGCCCACCCCCGGCCATACGCCCGACCACCTGGCCGTCTATCTGCCCGAAATCAACACCTTGCTGGCCATGGACGGGGCCGAACTGCCCTATCCCCTGGCCCGCACGGCTGAGGCGCTGCCCCAGATGCGGACCTCGCTGCAGCAAATGGCCGACCTGCAGGCGCAAACGGTGCTCTATTGCCATGCTCCTGTTACCATTGGCCCCCAACTGCTGCACGACAACATCGCCTATTTTGACCAGATCGAAGCGGCCTGCCGGGCTGCTCTGGACAACGGGCTGCGCCATATTCCCCAAGAGGATGATAAATTACTGGCAGAGATTGGATTACCGTATGAAACGGCCGTGCCGGCCCAAGACATCTGGCAAAACGTCCACACCTATTACCACACCCAGGGCCACGCCCAACAAATTCGAGCCATGTTACAAGCCTTAACCCTACAAAACGGCATCGAAATAGGGTGAATAATTCCTACCAACTGAACGCTTGCCTGCTTTTCTATGTGCCCTCTGTGGTTAATTGGTATGTAATAAATATTCCTATAAGTGGTCGAACAAGGATTGATTGGCTTCAATCCAGCGGAAGAGGCGCGTGACGCCCTCGCGCACGCCCACCTGCGGCCGCCAACCGAGCAGCGATTCCGCCTTACGAATGTCACTGACATAGACGCGCTGATCGCCGGGTCGCCAATCGGCAAAGGTCACCGGCAGCGGCCGGCCCAGCAGCTCTTCTAACAGGGGGCCAAATTCAGCCCAGATACTCATCGTATTTTGGGCACCGCCCCCTATGTTAAAAACCTCCCCCTTCACCGACCCGATCCGCTGACAGGCCGCTTCATAAGCATCCAGCAAATCGTCAATAAACAGAACGTCACGCACCTGCTTACCGTCCCCATAAATGGAAAGGGGGCGCTGTTTGAGGGCGGCAATAATAAACCAGGCAATCCAGCCCTGGTCCTCAATGCCAAACTGCCGGTAGCCGTAAATACAGCTTTGGCGCAGCACCACCGAGCGCAGCCCATAAATACGGGCATAATCACGCACATACTGGTCGCCCGCCCCTTTAGAGCAGCCGTAGGGGGAATGGAAATCTAACGGCCGTTTTTCCGAAACCCCCAGCGGCAAATCGGCATACCCGTAGCGGCTGTTTTGTTCCACAATAGAGAGATCTTCCATGCCGCCATAGACCTTGTTGGTGCTGGCATAAATAAAGATGGGATCATCCCCCACCAGGCGGGCTGCCTCCAGGGCATTAAAGGTCCCCAGCGCATTGTCTTCAAAATCCTGGCGCGGATTTTGCACCGATGTGGTGACGGCCACCTGCCCCGCCAGATGATAAATGCGCCGGGCACCGGCAGCCGCCTCTTTTAAAGCATCAAATGCTTTCAAGTCGGCCTGTACCAGGTGCAGCCGCTCTTGGCCATGCGTCTCGTGCAGCCAGGCCATATTGGACTGGCAGCCGGAGCGGGAGAAGTTGTCGAAAATGGTGACCTGATGGCCCTCACCTAGTAAACGATGCGTCAGGTTCGAGCCAATAAAGCCGGCCCCCCCTGTAATTAAAACTGCTTCTGTAGTCACAGAAAACCTCCATAATATAAGGCTATAACTTAACCATATAGTAACTATACAGACCTGACAGGTTTCCACCAGACTGTGGAATTCCCCAGCGCTTCGTTAAAAACCTGTCAGGTCTTGAGAGGCGTTACCTTAGAAATACGGTAACTACTAACACTCACCGGAGAAACCGGGTTTTTAGCACAGTCTCATCATTGGCACACCAGAGAAAAACCCGGTTTCTGGCTTAGTCGTTATCAAATACGATCACTATACTAACAGCGTTGCGTTGATTTATCGCTAATTTAATGGCTGTTATGGCGCAGTATGAATAAGTTACAGATCGCCCTCTTAGGCCAGCCAGAGTTTACGCTAAACGGCCGTATCATCACCAACGATCTGGCCCGCAAGGGGCAGGCGCTGTTGGCCTATCTGTCCGTTACACGACAAGGCCATTCCCGTGAAGCGTTGGCCGGTTTGTTATGGGGGGAAATGGATGAAAATAGTGCCCGGCGCAATTTGCGCGTCACATTGACCAAACTACGCCCCTTTTTTGAGGAAAACCTCGTCATTCAACGCCGGACGCTGGCCTTTAACCTGGAAAGTGACTACTGGCTGGATGTGGAACTATTTGAGTCTTGTTTGCAGGGCAGTGACCGAACATTGGCACAGTTGCAAACGGCCGTTAATCTTTATCGCGGCCCGTTTCTGGACGATCTGCCCATGACGGCCGCTATCGGTTTTGAAGAGTGGCTCCAACCTTACCAGGAACGACTGCGCCAGATGGCTATGGATACACTCTACCGGCTGGCCGTCCATTACACACAGCAGCGTCAGTATACGGCCGGCATTGATTGCCTGGGCCGCCTGCTGGCGTTAGAACCGTGGATGGAAGAAGCTCACCGCCAGTTAATGCTGCTATTAACCCTGAGCGGACAGCGCAGTGCGGCTTTGGCCCAGTATGAGTTATGCCGCGATATGCTGGATGAGGAGTTGGGAGTAGTGCCGTCGCAGCCCACGGTTGACCTGTATCAACGGATTCTGCATGAAGAAATTGAAGAAGATCAGGAAGAATCGCTGCTTCTTCAGGCAGCCGAACCACCCGTCAAGTGGTCGCCCCCCTTTCAGGCGCCGGCCTCGTCGCGTCATTTCGTAGGGCGAGAGGCGCTGTGCCGGGCTGTAGCCACAGCGCTGACAACGGCTACCGCATCAACCATCCAGACACTGGTGGGCATGGGCGGCATCGGCAAGACGATAACGGCCGTTCAGATTGCCCACGCGGTTCAAGAGCAGTTTGAAGATGGTATCTTGTGGGCCAATGCCGCCACCGGTGATCCCATGGCCATTCTGGAAAGTTGGGCGCAGGTATATGGGTATGACTTTGACCAGATTGGCGATCTGTCGGCCATGGCATCCGCGTTTCGCGGGGTTCTGCGCCAGAAGCGGGTGCTCATCATCCTGGATGATGTGACCAATATAGCCCGTATACGGCCGCTGCTGCCGGGCAGCAGCACGGTGCAACTCCTTATAACCACTCGTGACCATGATCTGGCCCATGCCCTCAATGCCCAGATATGGCCTTTGCAGCCGCTGTCGTTGGCCAACGGCCGCTTGCTGCTTACCCAAATTTTAGGCCAGGAGCGCGTGGAAAGTGAGGCAGGGGCAGCCGACCGGATTTGTGCCTTGCTCGACAATCTACCGCTGGCTATTGAAATCGTGGGCCAACGCCTCAAATCTCGTTCGCGCCGTCGCCTGGCCGATGTGGCCGACCGCTTAAGTGACGAAACGCACCGCCTGTCAGAGCTAAAAATTAGTGACCGGGAAGTGCGTGCCTCGTTTGCCCTCAGTTATGATTCGCTCGATGCCGATCTGCGCCACACCTTCGCCTTGATGGGGTTGTTTGGCGGCCGTTCCTTCACGGCCACGGCCCTGACAGCCGCCGCCGATCAGGACCGATACGAGGTGGAAGATCGCATATTTTCCCTGATTGCTCTCTCGTTGGCCCAGGAAGAGGGAGAAACCCGCTACAGCCAGCATCCTCTGCTGGCCGATTTTGCCCGTGAAAAGTTAGGGGATGCGCCGGAGGAAAACGGCCGTTTGGTCCACTACTACCTGGATTTTGTGCGCCAATATCAACAGGATTACGACAGCCTGCGCCCGGAATGGGACAATATTATGGTTGCTATGCAGACAGCCTATGCCCACCAATTATGGCCGGCAGTGATTCATTTTGCCGATGCCCTGCGGGATGCATGGTTCACACGCGGCCGGTATACCGAGGCGCGTCAAGGATACGCCCTCGCCGTGGCCGCAGCCGTTCAGGTATCAGACAGACTTAAACAAGCTTCCTTCTTACAACAATGGGGCCAGGCCTGTGCCGAGCAACGGGATGATGCGGCCGCCCACGATAAACTGGTGCAAAGTCACCGGGAGTATCAAGAGATAGAGGACGCCCGTGGTCTGGCCAGTACCGAAACCAGTCTGGCCCGGCTGGCTTTAGAACAAGGTGATTTTGACAAAGCCCAGGCATATCTGACAAACAGCAGACGCTTGCGAGAAACGCTGAATGATATAAAAGGCACGGCCGAAGTGCGCCATATGGAAGCCCGACTACATTACTTTCAAGGTGATTATAGGCAGGCGGCCACCCTGGCAGAACAAGCACTTGCTCTCTGGGAAGGGGAAGGGATAGAGGACCCGCGCAGCACGGCCCGCACCCTGAATTTGTTGGCGGCAACGGCTATTGAGCAGCAATCCCCTGATCTGGCCGAACAATATGGGCAGCGCAGTTTGGCCCTAGCCGAAAGCCTACAAGCCAAAGGGGAACAGGCCATGGCTTTGGATATGCTGGCCAACGTATATCGGCTGCGGCGAGATTTTGCCCAGGCACAAGCAGTGATTGAAAGAAGTCTGACGCTGTTAGAATCGATTGGAGACCTGGGGTCTCAGGCCAATGCCCTTTACCACCTGAGCCGTATTCACCTGGAAAATGGGAATTACGAGGCTGCCATTCAGTTGGGCCAACAAAGTTTACATTTGTGCCAGACTTTGCGCTATCGTTTGCTCGAAACCTATGTACTGAGATACCTGGGTGATGCCTACCATCAGCTTAATCAGGTTGATAAGGCACAGACGCTGTGGCAGGAAGCGCTGGACATTGCCAGGACGTTACATCACCCTAAAGCTATCCGTGACACCGAGCGTCGTCTGGCCAGTCAGCAGTAAAGCAGTTACCCGCTTACCCGCCAACCGGGTTGTTTTCCGGCCCCTTTGTTGACCAGCCACCGGCCTTAAAAATGGGGAGCCAGTCGGGGTCACCATCCTCAACGTCCTGAAGCCTCCATTGCTCATGTAGACTCTCTGCCGGTTTGCAGGCAATATCGTCTGGATCTGGGGGAGCAGATGGTAATAAGTCATCGGCGCGAACATGCTCGTTGAACCTGGCGTAGAGATCGAGTTCGGCCGGTGGGTCCTTTTCAATTTTCTCATACTGCCACCACCACGCCGGCTGTTCTATCTCTGCCAGGGTCTCCAAAATGAGGTTGGCCATGATGTCTACCGGTTTGTTTTCTTCCTGGCTGTCTAGCCTGGAAATGAAATCAGCCGGCGATTTTTCTTTACCATCGTAGGTAAGCATAGGGCCGTTTTCCGGCTGCTGAGCCACTTGCGCTCTCCCATTTTCCTCGAACATCATACGCCCATTGCGTTTATTCTGCCACATTTGGTCCATTCGATCAGCCCACGCCGTGTTAAATTGTTTGTGCAGCACTTTGCTATAAATGTCAGGACGGATATAGGGGGTAGGGTGTTCGCCATCGTCGGTTAAAAACCATTTTCGTCTGATCCGAAGCTGCAAATCTTGAAAACTTTGCGCAATGACCGGACCGGCTACCAGGCAGCCATACACGTCGGCAAACACCTCTTCCAGCCACTCGCGGCCTTCTGAAACACCTCTGGCCTTAGCTTCGCTTTGCAGGTATAGGTACAACGGTTCTAATTTATCCCCATCACCCACTGCTTTTTTGGCGTGCCAGTAGACATAATGCCCCACTTCATGGGGTGTGGCCAGATAATCACGAGCAACCATGGTCTCTATGTCAGCCCCGATGCAGGTAATAGGCAACCCAATCAGGGCCACCGACGCATAAGGAATTACCCGTATCTCGGCAAATTTTTGGAAGTAGGTCACGACGGTGATATCTTGATCCAGGTTAAGCTGTAGCAGGTTTAAAGCCGGTTTCAGGGCAGCCCAGGCCAGTTTGTCCCCTATTTGTAATGCTTCCATCATTCCCGCCTGCGCGTGCAGACGTTGGTTTACGGCCCACTGAATCGCTTCCAAATCATAGCTGATTTGCTGCAGCGTCACGGTCAAAACGTGATCGGGCGGAAATTCCGGTGAGTGTTTTAGAACATTATTAGCAAACCCCTGATGAAAATAGTCAAACTGTTTGCCTGCAAATACCTGCAAGCATTCGGTTAATTTGTTTAATGTCTGGTATCGATAAAACGGGGGGGTAATTTTGATGAACTGGTTCTTCAGATCATTGATCCTGCTGTTCAGGTTGTTAAATCGCCTTTGCCAAACGGTATGGTTAACAGGGACAGTCGCCATCACAAAACCTCCTATGCGTGAAAACAATAGAAATGAGCAGAGAAAACGGACACTTTTATGTCCAGGTTATCTGTGTTGTTATCATCATACAAGGTTATCGCTAATTTATCGTTGATTTTGGGTAACTACTAACGCTCACCAGAGAAACCGGGTTTTTAGCACATACTCATCATTGGCACACCAGAGAAAAACCCGGTTTCTGGCTTAGTAGTTACAATTTTGGTCTAAAAAGAAAAAAGCCCCACTGCTTAAGCAGTGGGGCTTTTTATGCTAGATTAAATCTAATTGGTCTTTAATTAGGCACCTTGCAGGCCGTCGGTGATACGGCTGAAGACATTACCAATTTGGGGGCCAAGCAGAGTCAGGATGGCGATAACCACAACGGCTACCAAAACCAATACCAGAGCATACTCTACCAAACCTTGACCTTCTTCGCGTTGTAAGAATAACATGATGATTCTCCTTTCTACAAAAAAATTATGATAAACTGTTTGATTCATCTACCAATATACTATAAAGTAGATATGCCTACATTGTGCTTCATCATCCCCCCTTTGTCAAGCCTTCAACAGCAAATTAGGTGAAAGGTCCTATACATTTGACGCAAATTAAGTCTGAAAGGAAATTAAAATGAATAACCATGTGTACAAAATTATTGAATTGACCGGATCATCTCAAACCAGCATCGAAGATGCTGTACAAAATGCGGTGACCAAAGCGGGCCAAACGCTCCGTAACATGCGCTGGTTTGAGGTTATAGAAACGCGTGGCTATATCGAAGATAATAGTGTGGCTTATTGGCAAGTGACGGTCAAAATCGGTTTCACCCTGGACGATTAGTGACCATCGATTCACCATCAACCCGACCCCAGGCTATGAGCGCGCTGCGCGAGATTGCGCGGGCACTCAGTTCAGCCTGGGACCTGGACAATACGCTCGATCTTATTGCCCGTAAAACAACTGAGGTGATGCACGTCGACTCCTGCTCTATCTACCTGCTGGATCCGGATGGAGAGACGCTGCGGCTGCGGGCCAGCACCGGCCTGGCCCACCGGGCGCTGGGCCGGGTGACGCTGCGGGTGGGTGAAGGGATGACGGGATATGCTGTGGCCCAAAACACACCGGTACATGCCTCCTACGCTTCTGACCATCCCCATTTTAAAAAAGTTGATGAGACAGATGAGACAGATTTTTGCTCACTGCTGGCCATCCCCTTACTGGCCGGTGAAACCTCCCCCCATCCCATTGGAGCCTTAAATGTACAAACGCTGGCCGTTACTCACTTTAGCCGGGCCGAAATTGAGGTCTTGGCACTGATTGGCGATCTGGCGGCGGGGGCACTGGCGCGGGCACAGTTATATGATAAGCAGCGGCAGCAGTTGGCTGAACTACGCAGCCTGGCACAGGTTAGCGAGGCGGTCACCTCCCCCCAATATCTGGATGATATTCTGGATGTGGTGACGGAGATGGCGGCGCAAACCATGAAAGCGGCCGTTTGTTCCATCTTTTTGTTAGATGAGTCTGGGCAATATCTGGAGCTGCGTTCGGCCAAACGAGCTACCAGCCCTTACCGTCACCGGCCACCACTGCCCCTGGGTGAAGGCATAACAGGACAGGTGGCGTTAACAGGACAGACCGTTTATATTGCCGATGTGCGCACGGAGAGAGGCTACCTGAGCCAGGAGTTGGCCCGCTCCGAGGGGCTGGTTTCGCTGTTGTCGGTGCCGCTGAGTGTGCGGGAACGGGTCATTGGGGTGTTCAACTGTTATACGGATCAGGAGCGTGCCTTTAGCGAGGAGCAGCAGGCGTTGTTTACTACGCTGGCCAACCAGACGGCCCTGGCTATTGAAAACGCACGACTGGTGACCAACACGGCCGTTATCCGCGAAATGCACCATCGCATCAAAAACAACCTGCAAACCATTGCCATGCTCATGCAGCTCCAAATCCCCGATGCCCACCATCTAGACACGCGCCAGGTGTTAGAAACCAATATCCACCGCATCCACAGCATCGCCGCCGTCCATGAAGTTCTCTCTGAACAAAGTTTTCGCCTGGTAGATGTCAAGAATGTCATTGAGCGCATTACCCAAACCACGGCCGAAAGTATGGTCGCCCCCCGGCAGCAGCGTCAAATCGAGGTCTATGGCGAAGCGCTGCTGCTGCCCAGCCGGGCGGCGACAGCCCTGGCTCTGGTGGTCAATGAGCTGGTACAAAACGCCTTGGAACATGGCTTAAAAGGGCGGAAAAACGGCCGTATCGACATCTCATTCGGCCGTTCCCCCGATCAGATCATCGTCATTGTTCGTGACGATGGGCACGGCCTGCCCACCGGCTATCGGCCCGGTCTTGGCATGGAGATAGTACAAACGCTGGTTGACGACGACCTGCGTGGTACGTTAAAATTCAACCAGCGTCATCCCGGCACAGAAGTCATCATTCGTATACCCCGCGCTTTAGAAAGAGACCTAACCTGAAAATCGGCCACACCCAGAAAAGACCTGCGAGGTTTTTGAACCATTACCGTAACCACTAACGCTCACCGGAGAAACCGGGTTTTTAGCCCAGTCTCATCATTGGCAGACCGGAGAAAAACCCGGTTTCTGGCTTAGTAGTTACCCATTACCTTACATTTGCACCAGAAGTAGAACCGCGCAGGTCTAAAATTCGCCAGACTCCAGATTTCTATTAAGAAGGTGCGCTATGACCACCAAAACCAACCACAATTATTGGCAAATAGGGTGGGATCGGTTGACAAGACCGGCGGCCAGTATCAAGTCACAAGACGAACAGCAGCAGGCCCGTCTGCTGGCGTCGCTGCTGCTCATGGTTTTTATCTTGTCCATCCTTACCATCCCCGTGTGGCTTTGGGGCTCACCTGATTTTGTGTTGGCTCCTTATATTGGTGGGGCATTGGTTGTAGCCTCTGCGCTCGCTTACGGACTTAGCCGGGGCCGTTCTTATAATGCCGGTGCTGTTTTAATGATCCTGGCCATCCTGGTATTGGTGGCAGTCAGCCTTCTCACTGCGCCGGGACCCCTTACCACACGCATGTTGGTGTTGAAATCCCTGGTTGTGGCTGTCATGATCGCCATTATTTTTTTACGGTGGCAGTTTGCCCTGCTTCTGGCAGGAATTTGCCTGGGTATCATTGGCTTCTTTTTTTTTATACCAGAGGTCCCTTTCGCTAACGTCTACTCCGATCTGGTTTTTTTTCTAATATTCACCAGTTTGATGGCAGTTCAGGCCATTTTTGGGGAGCGGTATAAGCAGCAACTGATTGCCAGTGAAGAACGCTACCGCACTGTCGTGGCGGCCTTGTCTGAGGGCGTTGTCCTGCTGGGCCAGGGTGGCGTTATTCAGACCTGCAATCCGGCCGCCGAACAGGTTTTGGGCCTGACGACAGGCCAGATGGCGGGGCGCACGCTGATTGATCCCGGCTGGCAAACCATTCATGAAGACGGCTCACCCTATACCAGTGAAACATTCCCGGCTTCCGTGACACTGCGTACCGGCCAGCCTTTAGTCAATGTAATGATGGGGATCTTCACACCTGCTGGCGACCTGCGCTGGCTTTCAATCAATTCACAACCGCTCATTCGGCCGGATGAGGCCCAACCTTACGCTGTGGTAGTCTCTTTTACCGATATTACTGGCTTGAAGCGGCAGGAACTGGCACTCCGTGAAGCAGAGCACCGGTATCGAGCTTTGTTTGAACAATCACATGACGCCGTATTCATTCTTGATCTGGAAGGTAGATATATTGAAGCGAACCGGCGCACGGCCGATATGTTGGGCTATACCACAGAAGAAATGCAAGTGATGTCAATGAGTGATTTGTCGGCCGAGGAAGGTGAGAGCCAGAACATGCTAAGCCGGCTGTTGGCCGGTGAACATCTGCCTGTCTATGAACGGCTTTTTCGCCGGAAAAACGGCTCTCTAATCCCCGTTGAAATCAAGGCAGAGCTGGTGTACGATGCAGGTGGCCAACCGCTGCATATTCAGAGCATGGTGCGCGACATTACAAAACGGAAAGCGCAGGAACAGCAGTTACATCAGAGCGAAGCCCGCCAGCGGGCGCTGCTCAGCGCTATCCCCGATTTGATGTTTCGTACCCATCGCGACGGCACTTTTCTAGATTATCATGCAGGTAATGAAGAGCGGTTAGCCGTACCGCCTGAGCAGTTTTTAGGACGCAAAACGGCTGAGGTTCTGCCGCGAGAATTGGCCGAACACCACATGCACTATATTGAACAGGTACTGCAAACCGGCAAGCAAGCAGTGTACGAATATTCGATGGTTCTGCACGGGCAAACGCTCCACTTTGAGGCGCGTATGGTCCCGTCTGGTACAGACGAAGTGTTAGCTATTGTCCGGGATATCACGGAACAAAAAAGGTTGCAAGCACAGACCATTGCCCTGACGCTGGAAAAGGAACGAGCCGATTTACTGGGTCAATTTGTCGAGAATGCTTCCCATGAACTGCGAACGCCTCTTTCTATTATCAACAATGATCTATACCTGATTACCAGGGTCAAAGATGAAGAAAAGCGGCTCCATTATGCGGAACGAAGCCAGCAGCAAATTATGCGGCTGACCCATTTGCTGGATATGATTTTTAGCATGACAAGATTAGATAGTGATATTCCTTTCACGTTACGGAAAACGGATATAAATGATATGATTCAGCAGCTTGTCAGCGGGGCCGAGGGTGTATTTTCTGAAAAAGGGGGGTCAATTCAGCTTATACCGGACCCCTCGCTGTCGAAAATAAGGATAGATGAAATTTGGCTGCAAGAAGCCATTCGTCATTTATTGGACAATGCGATTCGTTTTACGCCCAATGGGGGCTGGATCAGGCTACGTACTTACCCCCAGAACGGGCAGATCGTGATTGAAATGAGTGACAGTGGTATAGGCATTAGTGAACAGGCGTTGCCCCGTATCTTTGAACGCTTCTGGCGGCAGGATGAGGCTCGCAGCACGCCGGGTTTTGGCCTGGGGCTGTCTGTTGCCCAGAAGATTGTGGAGAAACACAACGGCCGTATTGAAGTTGAAAGCGAAGTTGGCCAGGGCAGCCAGTTTCGGATATTGTTACCCTATGATGCGAATTTTGATAGCTGATGACGAATCGATTATCCGGCTGGGGCTAAAAGGCATGCTCCAGGAGATGGGCCATATGGTGCTGGCGGCCGGCAACGGGCGGGAAGCGCTGCAAATGGCCCGCCACCACCAGCCGGACATGGCCATTCTGGATATTAAGATGCCGTACACGGATGGTTTGCAGGCGGCGAAGATCCTGAGCCAGACAATACCCATGCCTATTTTGCTGCTGACCGCTTTTAGTGAAACGGATTTGATTGAGCAAGCAACCGATTTGCCCATTCATGGCTACCTGGTCAAGCCGATCCAGCCGGCCGATCTGGCCGCAGCTATGGCCGTGGCCCGCAAACGCTTTAATGAGAGCCTGGCCTTGCTGGAAAATAATGAAAAGCTAAAAGAGACACTGGCCATGCGCAAGCTGGTAGATCGAGCCAAAGGGAAGCTGATGGAAACCGGGCTGAGCGAGGCCGAAGCATACCGGTCCATTCAACAACTGGCCCGCGACTCGCGCCAGGATATGGCAACTGCGGCACAGAAAATATTGGCCAATGACCAATAGTGCGTAGTACGTAGTGCGTAATAAAGAGCTGCTACGCGCTACGCACTACGCCAAATATTTGTCAAACCAACGCTTCATATGCTCCAAACGGGCAATGCGGCGGTCGGTACGGCCGTTTCGTGACAACCCGTGTGATTCTTCGGGGAATAAAACCAGTTCCGACTCCACTCCCAACCATTGCAAGGTGCGAAACACCTGCTCTCCCTGCTCCTGATTACAGCGCAGATCCTGCTCGCTGTGCATCACCAATGTCGGCGTTTTGGCGTTGTGCAGATATTTGATGGGGGATTGGTCCCAGTAGCGCTCCAGGTCTTCCCACGGTGGCTTACCGCTCCACACATCCTGGAAGAAGTAGCCCACGTCAGACGAAGCCCAAAAGCTAATCGCGTTGCTGACCACGCGCTGGGCCACGGCCGCTTTGAAACGATCCGTATGGCCAATGATCCAGGTGGTCATGTAACCGCCGTAGCTGCCGCCGGTGACCCCCATGCGCTCCTCGTCAACGTAGGGCAGCGCGGCCACATAATCGGCCCAGGCCATCATGTCGGCATAGTCGGCCTCACCCCACTGTTTGTCAATCGCTTTGGCGTGAGCCTCGCCATAACCCTGGCCGCCGCGCGGGTTGGTAAAAGCGACCAGATACCCTTGTGCCGCCAGGTATTGAAATTCGTGCATAAAGGCCCGGCCGTATTGCAGCCAGGGACCACCGTGTATCTCGATAATGGCGGGATAACGCCTGGTTTCATCGAAGCCGGGGGGTTTGACCAACCAGCCTTGCAGATCGTTGCCATCGACCCCTTTGTACCACACTTCTTCAACCTCGCTCAGGCTAATCTCGGCCAGCCAATCGTTATTGAAGTCGGTCAGCCGCCGCTCTGAGCCGGCGGCCGGTTCATACACCCAGACCTGGCCGGGGTCGGTGTGGGTCGCATAAAAATAGGCCAGCCGCCGGCCGGAATCGTCGCGGCTCATGTTCTCCACAACGCCCTCGCCTATTTCGACGCGCAGGTCATCACCGTCGGGGCTAATGGAACAAAGCTGGGTACGGCCGTGTTTGGTCACCTGGAAAGTGAGTCGTGACCCATCGGGAGACCAGAGGGGCGGTTGGCCGGCTCGCTCGCCGGTATCGGTCAGCGTACCGCTGCCCAGTTCGATGTCGTAAACGGCCGTTAAATTCCGCGCCGGTGCCGACCCATCAACCGGCAGCAGCCACAAATCGGTCTGCTTCCAGGGCGTCCCTTTCCCTTGGCGACAGTGGAAAGCAAGCCAGCGGCCGTCGGGCGAAAAGGCGGCACCATGTTTGGGGCCAACCGGTGTGTCCAGCCGCACCATCTCCCCCCCCGCGGCCGGAATGGTCCACATATCCATCAGATGCCAGTCGAAGTCGGGCTGCTCACTCCGGTTAGAGAAGAAGAGGATGGTCTGGCCATCGGGCGACCAGTGGGGGTTGGTCTCATCATATTTATCCCCTGCGGTAAGCTGGCTGGCCTCCCCGCTGTCGGCGTCGATACGCCAGAGGTGCCAGCGATTTTGGGGCAGATACCCCGCGCCGTCAAATTTGAATTCGGGGCGGGTAATATGGCGGGCAACCACGCCCAGCTTTTTCTTTTCCTCATCCTTTTCCCGTTCAATCGCTTCCTCATCTTTCTGGCGCAACTGGCAAACAACCTGCTTGCCGTCGGGCGACCATTCAAAGCTGCCTAAACTTCCTTTGAAGTCGGTCAGAGGCCGTGCCTCTCCCCCAAACGTGGGAATCAGGTAAAGCTGTGTCTGCTTTTCATCCTGCCGGTTAGAGAGAAAGGCGATGAAACGGCCGTCGGGCGACCAGCGGGGGGAACTGTCAGACTGATCGCCATAGGTAAATTGGCGGGCCGGCCGGCTGCCGTCACTGGCGACTACCCACAAATTACTGTATTTTTTCTGGGATTTGGAGTCAACCCGCTGCACGCTAAAGACAACCTGGGTGCCATCCGGCGAGATTTGGGGCGAGTTGATCAGCTCAAATTTATATAGATCTTGGGCCGTAATCGGCCGTTTGTTGTTGCTCATTGTCACTCCTTTGTCAGGGGCCGGTGGTCGGTAAACGGTAAACGGTAATGTCGCGTGGCGACCGCTTCGCGTACGGTGACCGGTAATCGGAATACGGAT
>JAWOIM010000407.1:0-4884 GCA_046484685.1 Chloroflexota bacterium
GGTTATCGACCATCGACCAGCAGTTGGGGTCGGCTAAGGGGTCGGGACAAAGCCCGCCTGACCCGTGCAGATTGATTTGCCACAGGGTGGCGTTATGGGCAATAGTCTCCTTGGCCCAGCCGGGACCTTCGCTGGTTTTGTGCTTGTAGCTGGGCATGTGGTAGTAGCCGGGTGTAAGCAGCAGTTCGGCAAACTGTACTTGCACAATATGGTTGGTGAGAAGGGCCGGCATCACGTTAAATTGCATGAAGCCAAAGTAAGCGGGCGACTGCATATTGCCCAAAACCATGCCGCCCATCTGGTAGTTCAGATCGGGGGCATCACCACCGTTGCCCAGCCAGGCCATTCCGGTCCCGCCGCCACCGCTGGTACGCAACACGCGCATAGTGGGGTCAATGGCCGCCGGATAAACGCGCTCTGGGTTGACCCACCACGACCAGGGGGTACGCAGGCCGATCGTCCATTGCCCATCTTCAGCGGCGGGCCAGACGACGTACTCACCGGCCACGGCGGCTTGCCGGTTGTCCATTTCAAAGGCCAGCACCGGTTCCAGCACCAGGGCTGTACGGCCGTCGGTATGGCGCACTTCAATAGCCCCGGCGGTTTCAAAACGGCCGGTTTGTTCCTGACCGTTGACCCACAGGCTGCTGCCGGGCAGCAGGTGCAACTTGGCCCGCAGCTCCAGCCAGTGGGGTGAACCGGACGCCTGGGGTGGTTTCTCCAGCAGCAGCAGATGTTCGACGCTGTCGGGTTCGCTGATTAGCTGCTCGGAAAGAGTGGCATCGCTCCAGCCATTCTTGTAATGGAGAATGCGGCCTTCATCTAACTGTTCGGCCATCTCGCCACCAGCCGGCTGTGCTTCTGCCAGGGAATGAAAGGTGTCCCCTTCAACTACGTAGCCTAACTCGGCGGCCTGCCAATGGAGGGTCGTTTCCCCGGCAGCAGCCGACAGCCAGGCTTCGCTCAACCCGGCACGACTGCGGACGCTGTTGTGTTTGACGATGAAGCTGTCTGTTTCCGGATCCGGGCGAAAGGCAGGATCGATAATTTCCCAGGCGCCGGTTGCGGTCTGGTAATGGAGGGAATCGGTAGAGATGATGGCTTTATATTGGCCCTCGCTTAGTTCAAAGACGGCGCTATTGGCGCTGCGGAAGGCCATCAGTTCGGGCACGCCTTCCAGGTCGGCCGGCAAGCTGCGCAGGGCCAGGGTCTGGCTCTGCGCCGGCTGGCGCCACTGGGGATCGATACGGGTCGTGGCCGGCTGGTTGGTGACGGTAACGGTGCCGGGCAACTGGTCGTCAGCACCCTGGTGTGCTGCCTGGGAAGCGTGTTGGGCTTCGTCTGCAACCGGTGGCAGCAGGGGCCGGCTGCCGGGTGTTATAAGTAAAAGAACAATCAATAAGAGGGCCGGCAGCAGCCAGAACTTCGCTTTTTGCCAGGGCCGGACAGTTGGTGGGGGAAATGTGCCTATCATAATTTACGCTCCTTTAAAAATGTAGGTCAAGCATCCCTGCTTGACCGCGCAAACAGGGATGTTTGCGCTACAGATTTTCATTCACCGTGGTGTGCCGTACTCATAGGGAACTCCTCTTATCGGTTAATGGATTACTGCTTACAGGTTCGAGGACTATGTCAGTTGGATCATCATGGCGAATTGTTACCGGCAGTGCTGTGCCCGGTCGCAGCCGCGCTGCTGTGGCCTGGGAAATGATCACCTTTGTTTCCAGGCGGTAAGCCGGTCCGCGGGCTGGCTGTATGGCCAGCCGCAAACCCACTTGCGGGTCATGGTTGAGCGTGACACCGGTATCCCATACTTTCTCAATAGTGGCCTGAGCCGGAAAGCGTTTGGTCTCAACCCTGTTTGGTAATGGATAGGCATTTCTGATCAGCCGGTGCCATAAAACAAAGAACCCGATGACGAGCATCATGGTAAAAACCAGGACGCCGGCAAACAGCAGCGCGACAACAAGTTTTTCCTTCACCCTCTTTTTCCTTGCCAGCCTCTTCATGCTGGTACTGCATTGGTGTATGGGGGATATGGTAGAACACGGCCGTCCAAAAAGCGTCCAAAATGGGAGATGGGGGTTGGGGGTTGGGGAGTAGGGAGCGCGGCAAGAACCCTACAGCTACTTTTCCGGCAGTCTGCCGGTATGGTGTCAATCAGTTACTGATTCAGGCTGCAAAGCATAAGCGACTGCTTCATCCAGGGTCATGGCACTGCCCACGGCCCAGGCAGCAGTAAAAGCGGCTTCTCCCAGGTTCTGTTGTATAATGGCCAGGTCACGATCAAAGTCAGCTTGTTCGTCGTCTGTTCTGGATGTGTGCATGGTATGGAGCAACGTATCAGATGCTGCGTAGAGGCGGGCGGCACGTAAATACGCTCCTACCGCCACAGCCAGTTCGGCCAGGTTGCCGAGTGAATTTTTGATGCCAACCTTATCCCCCGCTCCCTGTCTTAACTCCAGGCTCTGGCGATGGTAGGATGCTGCCCGGGCATAATTTTCTTGTTGGGTAGCCAGCACACCCAGGTTTCCCAGAGCAGAGGCAATAAACGAACGGCTGCCTGTTGCCTGAGCCATAGCCAGACATTCTTCCAGGAGGACAGAGGCTCGACTATACTCCCCCAACCGTCTGGCAATGATGGCCAAATTATTAATCAAGGGAGCCAACTCATTCGCTGTGACTTTATCTGATTGCCGGTACAGTGCCAGAGATTCGGAGAGAATAGCTTCGGCCTGACCATAGTCACCTTGCCGGCCGGCTGCTGTCCCCAGGAATTGCAGCGTTTTGGCAACGTGGTAAATATCTTCCTGGCCTTGGGCTAAGGCCAGGGCTTCATCGTGAAACTGTTTAGCTACCGTATAATCACCCTGAAGCTGTGCCAACCAACCGGTCAAATTAAATAGACGCAGTTGCAGCATTGGCGATAATGGACCGGCGGCAACGAATACTTGTTCCAGCCAGTTACGCACTTCATTGATGCGACCACGCCGCTGCCAGAAAGGTGCCAGCGCCTTAACTAACCGTGCCCCCGCTTCACGATTAGCTTGCCTAAAACTTTGCTCCAGAAACCAGGTCAATGCGGTTCGCAAATTCTCCCTTGCTTTATTCAGCCGTTTTAGCCAACCTGCCTGTTCCGGGGTATGGAGCTGGGCCAGGGCTGCTTCAGCCAGCGCCAGGTAGTAATGGGCGTGGTGTTGGCGCAAGGCGTCGACAGCCGGGACCTGTGCCAGACGCTCCAGCGCATACTCCCGCAAAACAAACAACAAGCAAAAGCGTGGTTGGTTTTCATCTCCCTCCGGCGCTACTTGCCGCACCATGTTCTTATCTACCAGGGACGTTAGACCGGCCTTGATGGCCACAGCCGTTTCCTCTGCTGATTGGTAACTTGTCACCGAACCCTGTCCTTCAAACTCTGGTAATCCACCCTCAGGAACACCGGTAATCACGGCTATGGCCGCGTCCAGGGTAAATTCACCACTGAAGACCGCCAGGTAGGCAAACAGTTCCCTTTCGTCCTCAGCCAACAGATTGTAGCTCCATGCAATGGTGGCCTGCATTGTTTGCTGGCGGACCGGTATGTTGCCGGCCCGGCTGGCCAAAAAGGAGAGGCTGTCGGCCAGCCCGGCCCGAATACCGGCCAACGAGAAATGCTTGCTGCGGGCGGCTGCCAGTTCAATAGCCAGGGGAAGACCATCCAGGCGTGTACATATTTCGACCACCAGAGGTGCGTTCTCTGGGGTCAGGGTGAAGTCGGGATTGGCCGCACGGGCGCGAGCGACAAAGAGAGAAACAGCGGCATACTCCAATAGTTGTACTGCCGGCGGTAATGGGGAGGCCGGGCGGTCCGGACTCAGGTCAGGTAGAGGCAGCGGCGGCACAGGGTATTCATGTTCACCGTAAACCTGCAAGGGTATGCGACTGGTCACAACTATTTTTAGTCCGGGTGCGGCAGCCAGCAGTTCGGCAATTTGAGGCGCAGCGGCCACAACCTGTTCAAAGTTGTCCAAAAGCAAGAGCATATACCGGGATGACAGATACTCTTTCAGGTCCTCAACCAGCGGGTGGTCACCACGTTCCTTCATTCCTACTATTTCGGCAATGGTGGCAGCTACTAACTCAGGTTCAGTAACGGCCGCTAAATCCACAAAGAAGATACCATCGGGGAAATGGGGAGCCTGGTCTGACAGCAAGCGCACGGCCGTTTCCAGCGCCAGGCGGGTTTTACCACTGCCACCCGGGCCGGTGAGGGTAAGCAGACGCACCATGGCCTGGGGTGTGGTGAGCATCTCTTGCAAGGCAAGCAGGTCCAGGGCACGGCCGAAAAAAGGGGTCAACTGGGCCGGCAAATTGTGAGGGGGCGTGATGGCCACCGGCGTTTGCCGGCCGATTTCCGGGAAGGGGGCGTTGTCAATTATTGCCTGGTAGACGGCCACCGTTTCTGCCAGCGGGGGAACATCCAACTCCTTCTCTAATAATTGCGTGAAGTGCCGGTACAATTGCAGAGCCGCAGCCCGGTCGCCAGTTTCATAATAGAGGCGCAGCAGCCAGCGCACCATTTCTTCCCGCAGCGGATCGTGGGTCAAGGCTTGTTGGGCATAGGCGATGGCCTGCGCCAGGTCGCGCCGGACGTGGCAGCGGGCGACGAGCCGGCTTAAAGTGGCGAAAAATTGATTCCGCAAGCGCTCCCGGTGAGGGAGAAGCCAGACTTCGTCCAGCTCGGGTAAAAGATCGCCGCTGTAAAGCGCCACGGCTTTACTCAGGTAATCGGCCCCGCCACTCAGGCGCTCAAATTCGGCTACGTCCAACCAGTAGGCGGCAGCCGGGTTCCATTGCAGCGTACCGGCTTGCCGCAGCAGCCAGGGCTTGTCCGGCACCGGCGGA
>JAWOIM010000678.1:0-2552 GCA_046484685.1 Chloroflexota bacterium
TGCCGCATATCGGTGGGCCGCCCCAGGGGCTTCATATCCCGTCATTCCGAAATTGTCGGCGCGGGTATCGGTGTATGAGCCGGAGAGCTCCACCGTCCTACCGGGCAAAGGGGTCCAGGTGCCCACCTCTCCCACTTACCGGCCATGCTGCACGAGGCCGAAGCCTGGTTGATTGACGCCAGCAAAGAAAAGATGCAGATATCGGCTCCGGCATCCCGGTCCCACCTGCACGCTATGCTGCAAGAACAAGGCTGGACAGAGACTTATACCTGGGTCAGGATGGTAAAACAGTTGTAGAAGCAAGTTGCCATCGCTACCTGACATTCGCACAGTAACAGGCACATTCAGAGGAAACAATGACAGAATCCTATTCATTAACCACCGACCAGGCCGCCCGCTTCGCCGAAGTAGCCCTGGCCGGCATTGTCCGCCAGTACCCCAACCATCCCGGCCACCTGCTCACCCAGCCCGCTGACCTGCAACCCCCGCGCCGCCTCCATCCCGCCTTTTACGGCTGCTACGATTGGCATTCGGCCGTTCACAGCCATTGGCTGCTGGTGCGGCTGCTGCGCCGCTTTCCCCAACTGCCCCAGGCGGCCGCTATACGCTCGGCGCTGGGCCGGCACTTGACCGAGGAGAATCTGCTGCTGGAAGCTGATTATTTCCAGCAACCGCAGCGGCAGTCGTTTGAACGGCCGTATGGCTGGACCTGGCTGCTTAAACTGGCTGAAGAACTGCACGGCTGGGATGATAGTGAGGGGATGGTGTGGTGGCACCACTTGCAGCCGCTGGTCGAAGTAATTGAGCAGCGCTATCACGACTTTCTGCCCCAGCAAACTTATGCCATCCGGGTAGGCACCCACACCAATACCGCCTTTGGTCTGGCCTTTGCCCTGGATTATGCCCGCACGGCCGAGCGGCCTGAGCTGGCCCGGCTGCTCGAGGAGCGGGCGCTGGCCTACTTTGGCCAGGACACAGACTATCCGGCAGCCTGGGAACCAAACGGCAGTGATTTCCTTTCCCCGGCGCTGGCGGAGGCCGACCTGCTGGCCCGTATTTTGCCAACCGACGAGTTCGCCGCCTGGCTGGACCGCTTCCTGCCCGGTATCACCGCCGGGCAGCCGACCTCACTGTTTACCCCGGCCGTTGTCTCCAACCGCAGCGACCCCCAGATTGTCCACCTGGACGGGCTAAACCTGAGCCGGGCCTGGTGTATGCGCCGCATCGCCACCGCCCTCCCCCAACGACATCCGGCGCGGCCGGTATTTTTATCCTCAGCCGAACGACACACGGAAACGGCCGTTCCCCACGTCACGTCCGGTCATTATGTGGGCGAACATTGGCTGGCTTCGTTTGCCGTTTATTTGCTGACGCTGCCCGCTGCTAATAGCTGAGCGATTAACGGTAATTGCCTTGTAGATGAGAGGTAAAACGGCCGTTTCCCCCACCCTACCACACCTGATAATTGCGCAACCCGGCTATAAACAAATCCAGTTGGCCATTGCCGATCACGTCACCCAGGGCTAAAGCCTCGTTACGGCCGTAACGGATGCGCTGCCCTATCAAGTGACCATGGACCGAAAGTGCTGACAAACAGCAAGACCAACAAGGCGGTACGCCAGATACGTTTATGCCCGGTCAGTTGGGACATTGACGGCCTCCTCGATACCCGATTGGGCCTGTCTGTTGATAAGCAGCAGCGCACCAAACAGCCATAGGAGAACCCCGGCATAGCTCAGCAGCACCATGACCTGAAAAGAATTGCTATACGGCCCAAACTGAACGAGGGGGCGGGCCGGTCTGAATACAACCAACGGCGCCAATACAGCCAGCAGCGGCAACAGGACCATGTAAAAACGGCCGTCCTTACCATGCCAACCGGTTCTAGCCAGCCAGACAGCAGCAGCCAGAGCCAAAAGCAGCCCGCTTACTGCAAGCAGCGGCGACACAATACGGATTATGTCTTCCGGCAGCAGCGCGGGCTGCATACGCCCTATGAAAAAGCCGCTAAAGGTAAGCGCCATACCAACCAAAAGCAGCCGGTGACTGCGCGGGCCGGATGCCCCACCCTGCCGGCCCAACTGCCATAAGGGGTGGAGCAATAGAAAGGCCAGCGGAATGACAACCGCCACCAGGGCCAGCGGGGCAAAGTCGTTGACCAGTTCCACGAAGGTTGGTGGTTGCCTGGCTCCCATATGGCCTGGCCAGCGATACGGTAGGTATGCACGACCCAGAGTAAAGGCCAGACCGGCAGCCAGGTGAAAAGCAATTGTGAGCCAGACGCCGGCCTGCAGGCTGCCCCGCCAGACAATGGCTGCGGCCGTTAGGGCCAGGAGCAACCATATACCGCTCCAAATCCACTCGCCGCCACTGACTAACTCAAATGCAAAAAGACGGGTTATCAGCAGCAGCGGGGGAAAGCTCGCCAGCAGCCCATAAAGCGGACGACGCTGAAAGATAAACGCGCCGGCTATCAGCAGCACCAGCAGGATAAGCAGCTCAACCGTGCGCAGAGGCAGCCAGCTAAAAGCGTAAAAGGGAACCAGCAGCCA
>JAWOIM010000721.1:0-4272 GCA_046484685.1 Chloroflexota bacterium
GACCTCTGGCACGGCCACGCTGGTAAATTCTACCATCAGCCATAACACAGCCCTCTATCAAGACATGGCTTCCGGAATTGGCGCCAGAGGGGGTACATTAAGTCTACTGAATTGCACTTTGGCCTACAACAGCGGTGGTGTCGCTGGGCTATACAATGACAGCAGTGGCAGCACGAATGTTAGAAACAGCATCATTGCCGAAAACACAACCGCCAACTGCGCCGGTTCCTTCGTCAGTGGCGGATACAACCTGGACAGCGATGGCTCGTGCGGTTTCAATAGTAAAGGCGACCTGGTAGCCGCTCCGCTGCTCGGTCCGCTGCAAAACAACGGCGGCCAGACAGAAACCCATGCTCTGTTAACGGGCAGTCCGGCTATCGACCACATTCCTATCAAAGCCTGTGGTGTCAGGACCGATCAGCGAGGCGTAGCGCGACCAATTGATGGAAATGAGGATGGCTTGTTGGCCTGTGATGTGGGGGCTTATGAACTGAATCCGTAACTGTATGTGCCGTAAAGCCGGTCGTAAAATCTCAGTGTACCGTTTCTCGGAAGGTTGCATCTTTTATGACGAGAGGCGGTACACTTTTTATTTAGCGGCATCAGGCTCCATATTGAATATATACCCTTTGCCGCGCACGGTGCGCAGCAGGCGCGGTTGGGCCGGGTCCGCTTCAATATGCTCCCGCATCCAACGGATATGGACATCCAGGGTGCGCGTGTCGCCCACATAATCGGTATTCCAGACGTTTTGCATTAACTGGCGGCGGCTGATGACCTGGTTGGGATAGCGAAAAAATTCCTCTAAAAGCTGCGCCAATTTGGGGGTTAACTGCTGTTCACCCTGGCCGTTGACGTCTACTGACCGTTTGGCGCGATAAAAGGTCAGGTGACCACAGCGCACCACCTCTTCCTGGCTGCCGTCGGCCGGCAGCAAAGCCCGCACCCGATTGAGCAATTTACGGGACGTGTAAGGTCGGGCCAAATAGACATCCGCTTCAATAGATTCATCTTTAGGCGTTTTAGCACTGCGGCTGTGAATAAGGGGGATATCGGGGAGCAAGCGGCGCAGACGACGGCAGCTGCGGCTGCCGCTGGAGCGCATCGTAGACGCATCAAAGATAATCAGGTCAGGGCTTTCTGTTTTGAGTAGATCGACGGCGGCGGTGCCGGTGTGGGCCAGGCAAAGTGTATAACCAACTTTATGCAACGCAGGTGCCCACGATTGCTCACCCGCGCTACGCCCCTCCACCAACAATATGTGTGCCTCCTGCATGACCACCTCATGGATAACCTTAAAAATTTAACTACCCCAGCGCGTGTTGTGATTATAGGCATAAAAAGAAGGCACGCAAGCAAAAAAGGCGCGAAAATCCAAAAGGGCCATTGGTCTTGGCCGATAGTTGCGTTATCATTTATGTTTGTGAAACGATTACTGCAGCAGAGCGCCAGATTTGTGATGCAGTGGGAGTGGTTGTGGCTGCTGCTCCTGCTGCCCTTTTTGTTATTCCCCAACGGACCACAGGCCTGGCTTCTGCTGCTGGTGCCGCTGCTCTGGCTGCTGCGTTGGCTGGCTTCTGCTACCTTTGTACCGGTTACCCCCTATAATGGGGCCATCACGCTCCTGATGCTGATGGTGCTGGTCAGCCTGTATGCCACCTTTGATATTGAACTGAGTATGCCCAAGATTGCGGGGATGGTGTTGGGCGTGGCCCTGTTTTATGGAGCGATAGCCTACGGCCGTTCCCACCAACAGGGGCTGTGGCATCTGACAACGGCCGTTCTTCTGGCCGGGGTGGGGATGTCAATCGTAGGGCTGGTGGGAACCCCCTGGCGCGGTCCCTTTGCCTTTCTAAACCAGGTGAGGCAGGCGCTGCCCCTGGATATCACCATTCCCGGCACTGTTTCCGGGGCGATTAATCCCAACGAGATGGCCGGGGTACTCAACTGGCTGCTGCCGCTGGCGGTGGCCCTGCTGGTGGGGGCAGTGGGCCGGCTGCGCCGGCAGCCCAAACTGGCCCTACCCTTGATTCTAGTCCTGGGATCACTGGCCGCCGTTTGGGGCATCATGCTGCTGGCTACCTATTCACGCGGCGGTACGGCTGCTTTTGTCATCAGTCTGCTGGTGATGATGGCCATTGCTTCACGCGGGGGGCGGCTGCTGCTGGTTACGGCCGTTATCCTCACAGCCGCGCTGGCTTATCAATACAATCTGCTGCAACTGCTGCTGGGGGATTCGGCAGAGATTGCGGGCCAAATAGGGCTAAACGGCCGCATTGAAATATGGTCGCGTGCCCTTTACGGTCTGCAAGACTTTCCCTTCACCGGTATGAGCATGAACGGCTTTCGCCAGGTCGTCCATATTCTTTATCCCCTGTTTCTTATTTCACCGACCACCGATCTGGGCCACGCCCATAACCACCTGCTGCAAGCGGGGCTAGATCTGGGGCTGCCCGGCCTGATTGCCTACCTGGCCCTCTGGTTTATCAGCGCCACCCTTTTGTGGTCAGCCTGGCGGCAGGCCCAGGCACACTCCTTCGAAAACAGGACGGAGGATGAAGGACCGAAGACGGAAGGGCGCTATCCGTCATCCGGCGTCGGTCATCCGTCATTTAAACCTGACGGCCATCCTATGTATGGCTATAAGCTTTTGATAATAGGACTAACCGGCTCCCTTACGGCCGGTTGGTTTTTCGGTATACTAGACGCGATTGCTCTAGGCGCTCGTCCCGGCTTTCTCTGGTGGCTGCTGTTGGCACTGGTGGTATTGGTGCATGAGAGCGTGAACGTGGAAAGTGAACAGTGAAAAGTAGAAAGTGAAAAGGGGAAAGTGAACCAGACGTTGGCAACTTTTCACTTCTTACTTCTTACTTTTTACTTCTTACTTTTTACTTCTCACTGAATACTGGAAACTAATGGATATTGTACAAATTGAACAGGTAAGTAAAAAATTCGGCCAGACACAAGCCGTGCGCGATATATCGCTGCGGGTCGAGGCCGGGGAAATTTTTGGGCTGCTGGGGCCAAATGGGGCCGGCAAGACCACCACCATACGGATGATGCTCGACATTTTACGGCCGGACAGCGGTCACATTGCCGTGTTTGGTGGTCCGATGAACGAGAGCAAAAAGGACCGTATCGGCTATTTGCCTGAAGAGCGGGGGCTTTACAGCGACCAAAAACTGCTCGACGTTATCCTCTACCTGGCTTCTCTAAAAGGGATGAAGCGGGGTGAGGCCAAAGCACGGGCCGAAAGCTACCTCAAGCAGCTCGACCTGTGGGAGCATCGGGATAAAAAATTGAGTATGCTCAGCCGGGGTATGCACCAAAAAGCTCAGTTTATCGTCACCGTTTTGCACGACCCCGACCTGCTGATTGTCGATGAGCCATTTTCTGGTTTAGACCCGGTGAACACAGGTCTTATCCGCCAAATGCTGCTTGATTTTAGGGCAGCCGGCAAAGCTATTATCATGTCTACCCACCAGATGCACCAGGTTGAGGCGATGTGTGATCGCATGGCGCTGGTTCATCAGGGAGCAGTAGTCCTAAAGGGGTCGGTACTGGCCGTGCGCCGCCAATTCGCGGGCAATACGGTGCTGGTAAGCGGCCATGGCCCATTTGAGCAAATTCCATTACTGGCTGACGCTCAGTTGACCAACAGCGGCTGGCGGCTGACGCTGCCGGATGGAGTATCGCCTCAAATGCTGCTGCGCCAGATTACGGCGCATGGTGGGCTGGCAGTGGAGCATTTCAGCCTGGTCATGCCCAGCTTGGAGGAAATCTTTATTAAAGTAGTGTCCGATACGCCGTCTCTATCAACTAATGGAGAGGGTCCAGATGCGTAAAATGCTGTTGGTGATGGCCCATGAGTTTTGGCGTCATGTCAAACGGCGCGGTTTTATTTTATCCGTGTTAGGACTGCCACTGTTGGGGCTGATTTTAATGGTCGGCACGGTTTTTTTAATCCTGACCATTTTTAACCAGCCGGTGGGATTAATTGATCAGTCAGGCTACCTGCTGCCTCCAGACAGCTACCATACGGAATCGCAGATGCGCGCCCCCATCATAGCCTATGAGGATGAGACCCTGGCGTTGGTGGACCTGGAGTTAGGCTCGATACAAGGGGTTGTGGTGGTCGCCGCCGATTATGTGCAAAGCGGCCAGGTGACAATTTACCATCGGGGTAGTTATTTTGACGGGTTTTTAACTGAATTGCAGCTTTATTTACGCACCAGCCTGCTGGCCGATAGCGAAACGGCCGTTCAAAGCCAA
>JAWOIM010000742.1:0-4287 GCA_046484685.1 Chloroflexota bacterium
CAAATGGGAAGAACAGTCGATTACCGAAGGGCATCGCTACAAAGAGCTGTTGGATGACATGCAAGGCGTGGCCCGGCAGCTTCTCATTTTTGGCATGCATGTGCATGTTGGCTTTGGGTCTGATAAAGCGTCGAAAAATCTATTGATTGACGTGATGAATCAGGCCCGTTATTTTGTGCCTCATTTATTAGCCCTTTCTACCAGCTCCCCGTTTTGGCATGGACAAAATACAGGGTTGAAATCTTATCGCAGCGTTGTTTTCGAGTCCTTGCCGCGCACCGGCATCCCCCATTCCTTTGAATCATGGGATGAGTATCTGGGGTATGAACAGACATTGGGGCAGGTGGGTGCCTTTGGCAAAAAGGATAGACAGGCCAAAATCTGGTGGGATATACGGCCGCATCCGATTTTTGACACGCTGGAATTTCGCATCACCGATATTTGCACCACGGTCGATGAGTCGGTTTGTATCGCCGCCTTGTTCCAGGCGATTTGTGCCAAGCTGATTAAGCTGCGGCAGCAGAATATGTCGTGGCGGCGTTACCGCCATATGCACATCACAGAAAACAAGTGGCGGGCCGTGCGCTATGGCATTAACGGGGAGCTAATTGATTTCGGTCGGCAGGAGTCGGTCCCGTTCCACTTTTTAATGGAGGAGCTGCTGGAACTGCTGGATGATGTGGTTGATGACCTGGACAGCCGGCGGGAAGTAGAGTATGTGCGCACCATTCTGCGCCAGGGGACCAGTGCCGACCGGCAGTTGGCCGTTTACCAGAAAAATGGCGGCGACGCCAACTCGGAAGAGGCGCTCAAGGCGGTTGTGGATCATTTAATTGAGGAAACGAAAGCAGGCGTCCATAGTTAGCTGACAACTGCTGACCCCCTGACACGATTAAAAGCTTGGCCAAAACGATAGTTGTCTAAAACTATGCCAACGAGCAATATTAAACATTTAATCTATACGACGCTGACTATCGGCGGTTTTGTCTTGTTAGTTAGCGGCATCTGGCTCTATCATCGTCACCAGGTGTGGTTGCAAGGACGAAATCTGGATTCGCTCCTGTTGTGGGGGTTAATTATCTTTGGCATTTTTGTGGTGCTAATGCCCTTCCATTTGTCTTATCATTGGGCAACCTTGACACCGCAGGGCATGGTACGGGAATTTGTGGTTAAGGCGGGGCAGATTATAGGGCTGCTGGCCACCATTATCGCCGTTTTCTATCTGGCCACGCAACTGATCACCTTGCCCCGCAGACTGGGATACCCGAACCTGATGTGGTTCTGGCTGTTCCTGCTGCTGATTCCCTTGTTGCTGGTTTTGATTGACTTGTTTAATGGAACTTATGCGCGCACCCTGTCTAATCTGGGTGTTGGCTTTTTGCTCTATATGTTCAAGCTCAACGGCATGATTTTGATTCAAATCGTGGGGGCCGCCGGAGCTGTATTCCTTTTCCCGGCCGGGTTTTTTATGCAGTTTCTAAGCCTGGTGGATATTATCATGACCCTGTTTGGCCGGGGCGCAGGGGATGCGCTGCTGCTTTGTAGCTGGGCCAATGTTGGCGCGGCGCTCTGTACGCCGTTCCTGTTTACTTTTCATATTGGCCATTTGCTGTTGGTAGCTGTTGTTGCCTTGTACGGGGAGACTGTGTTTAATAAAACGGCCGATTTGTACGCCACTGGTCTGGACTGGTTGGCCGCCCGATTAGCAGCATAATTTGACGCAGAGACTTTTTCTCTGTTCCACTTCTCCTCTGCCTTCATTCTAGAATGTGCGGTGGGCGAAACGGCCGTTTACCATCGTCCCCACAATCTCCACAGCCAACAATTCATCCGGCGGCATGGTGAAAATATCCCGGCTAAAAAGAGTCAGGTCGGCCAGTTTGCCGGGGCTAATGCTGCCCAGCCGGGCTGTCTGACTGCTGGTTTGGGCAGCCGCCAGCGTAAAGGCGTGCACCGCCTCGGCCATGGTCAGGCGCTGCTCGGGATGCCAGCCGTCAGGATCGGGGAAGCCATCGGCGCGGCGACGGGTCACGGCTGCATGGAGGCCGGGCAGCGGGTCAATCGCTTCAATGGGGGCGTCGGAGCCAAAGACGAGCGTGGCCCCGGTATCGAGCATGGTGCGCCAGGCATAGCTGGTGCGGGTGCGTTCGCCCCAGTAGCGATCGGCCGTTTCCATATCTGACGTAGCGTGAGTAGGCTGCATGGAGGCGATCACGTTCAGTTTAGCCAATCGTCCTAAATCGCTGGGGTGCAGAAGCTGCACATGCTCAATGCGGTGGCGCAGCGGTTGGCCGGGCGGTTGGGCCTGCTCCTGCCGGCGAACCGCCTCATACACATCCAGCACGTCATGGTTGGCCCGGTCGCCAATGGCGTGGACCGTCAGACTGAGGCCGCCGGCGCTGGCCTGGAGCGCATGCTGAAGCATCTCCTCTTTGTCTACCACCACAATGCCCCGGTTGTCGGGTTCCCCTTCATACGGTTCGACCATGGCCGCTGTTTTTGGTCCCAGGGCACCATCGGCAAAAATCTTAATGCCGCCCAGTCGCAGCCAATCATCACCAAAACCGGAGCGCAGCCCCACGCCCAGCGCTTCTTGCAGCAAAGCCACGGGGATATTCTTGATAACACGCAGCCCTAACTCCCCGTTTTGGTGTAAGGTTTGTAATGCCTGGAAACAGGAACGGCCGTCAAAGTCATGCACACCGGTCAGACCCACCTGCCAGCAGTAAGCCTGCGCCTGGCGCATGGCGGCCACAGTTTCGGCCGCGGTCGGCGGCGGGATGTGGGTTGAGACCAGTTTCATGGCCTCTTCAAAGAGGATGCCGGTGGGCTGACCCTGGTCATCCCGCTGAATCTGGCCACCGGCCGGATCGGCGGTGGTAGCCGTCACCCCCGCCAGTTGCAGGGCGCGGCTGTTGGCCCAGGCGGCATGACCGCTTTTGTGAGTCAAATAGGTGGGGCGGTCAGCCACAATCTGGTCGAGGGCGGCCGCGGTGGGGAAAGTTCGGTCTATCCACTGATCCTGCGCCCAGCCCCAGCCTTGCAGCCAGGAAGATGTTGCTTCCCCCTCTGCCCGCTGCTGAATGCGGCGCATCACCTCTGCCAGCGATTGGCAGCCGTCCAGGTTGACACGCTGGCGGGCCAAAGCCAGGTGTTTGAAGTGAACATGAGCATCGACCAGGCCGGGGATGACGCAGCGGCCGTTCAGATCAATTCGCTCCGTGACGCCGCTTAGTTGAGCCAGGTCGTCATCACTGCCCACCGCCAAAATGTTGCCGTCGCCAATGGCCACGGCCGTAGCTGTGGGTTGGGCCGGGTCGATGGTGTAGATACGGCCGTTATACAGCAGCATTGTTTGATTCATTCACTTATTCCCAGGGAGCGTGAACCGTTGTCAGACGCCCTTCATTAACAATTCACAAATTCAACAATTCAACAATTAATTTTTTCCCCCCCTTCTTCGACCTTGCTCAGCACAAGTTTTGCCACACACCCTTAGGCAAACTATCCTATGCTGCCCACTCCAATTCCAGCGGCTTGAGGCTGATCACTTGCAGCCGCACGCGACAGTCGTTACAGGTTAATCTCTGCCCCAGACGAGGGGATTTGAGAATGATACGGCCGTCGCATTCCGGGCAGTAGGTTTCTCCTTTTTTTAACTCTCCGCCGCGCGTCATCCCTTTTTCTGAATCCTTACCTTTTTTGCTTGCCATGTCCCATACTTTCCCCATTGAAACGTGACTACTGATGGGTGATGCGTGATGCGTGAAACGTGATGGATAGACTTCTCACGTTTCACGCTTCACGTTTCACGATATATAACGTAAAGCTGTTTGCGGTTTACTCAAATATTCGACACCCGTCTCTGTGACCAGCACATCCTCTTCCAGGCTCATCATACCCCGATCGGGCACGATGACGTGCAATTCCAGAGTGAAAATATTGCCCGCCTCTACCGGCAGTTCGCAAATCCCGGCGTATCGTTCCCAGCGCGGCCCCAGCACGGTGGCCCCATCATGGGCGGAACGGCCGACCAGATGGCCCAGGGCGTGCATATATTCCGGGTAGCCGTTGTCCACAATATAGGCTCGCGCTGCAGCGTCCACCTGCCAGCCCGGCACACCCGGTTTCAGCGCCGCCTCGCCGGCTTTAATAGCGCCATACACCACGTCAAAGGCGTGCTGTACATCCGGCGGCGCTTGGGTCTCACCCTCAGCCAGTACATACCACATCCGCTGTATCTTAAGAATTCGGGGAATCTGGTTATTTGCCGGCAATATAAATGTA
>JAWOIM010000777.1:0-3515 GCA_046484685.1 Chloroflexota bacterium
ACACTCCCCTCAGGACAACCGGATAAACAGTATAAACCCTCCCTGGTTTCATCCCCGCTCCCCTATCAACGTCATCCGGCAGGCGGGTAAGCCCTTAATGGGGTCGGAATTATGAATAATGTCGCCTAAAATTGTTTATGGGCCGTGGCCAACTTTGGCTGCGGCCCGTTCTTTTTTAAGCCTGTTAGTTAAGGGGACGCCGCTTCCCTCTGCTGCCCTTGACCCGGCAGTTGACCGGTTGGCCCCACGGCCGCCCCTTTCTGAAAGGCCCCTTTCTGAAAGGCCCATTTCTGAAAGGCCCATTTCTGAAAGGCCCATTGCCCAATGGCTAATGGCCCATGAATTGGGTCCCCTGGCTTATGTGCGCTTTCAGGGCCTATGGCCCGAGCTAGGCCACGCTTTACAGGCCGATTGGTATGCGGCTGCGGCCGAAAATCAACTCCATCAGGAAAATTTCAACCAGATAGCATCTGCCTTTGCCCAACAGCAGATCCCGCTCCTCGTGCTAAAAGGGGCGGCGCTGGCCCAAACTGTCTATCCTGATGCGGCCTGTCGGCCAATGTCAGACGTTGATTTGTGGGTGGCTCCGGACCGGATGGATGAAGCGGTCGCTGTTATGCAGAGGCTCGGTTTTGATCTGCTGGAAAAAGCGGAGCGTCCAACGAAGCTGCAACTATTATCAGGGGGTGAAATCCGCTTTGGCCGGCCTGATTGGGTACAGGGATTGGTCGAATTGCACTGGTCGGCCCTGGCAGGCTGGTGGCTTTACCATACGGCTGCGGTGGATATGGAGGGCCTGTGGCAGCGGCGTGTGCCTTTATTGACCCCTGTGGCTGAGACAGACACGGCCGTTCTTGCCTATCAACTCGATCCCGAAGATACCATCATCCAACTGGCCGTTCACATTGCCGTCAACCATCAATTTAGCGGGACGCTGCTGCGCAGCCTGGCCGATATTGCCCTAACGGCCGTTTCGCGGCCTATCAACTGGCAGCTTTTGGCCGATCGGGCTAAACGGTGGCGAGTCGGCACGGCCGTTTACTGTACCCTCTCGCTCACCCACCACCTGTTTGACCTGCCTGCCAGTGAGCCTGCCCGCCGTCAACTGCGTCCCCCCCGCCTGCGCCGCCGGCTGTTGGGCCGGCTGATCAATCCTCGCAAAGCCCTCAACCGGGCGGATATTCGCACCAGTCTGGCCCGCCAACTGCTGCTTCTGCTCCTGGTAGATCGTCCCCGTGACAGGGGGCGCCTAATCGGCCGTACGCTCTGGCCCACCGCCGAATGGCGCGAAGCGAGATACGGCCGTCCTACCAGCCCCTTTCGCCACTTTTGGCACGTTTTTCGCCACTGGAAGATATAATGACATAGCAGTAGAAAGTAAGAAGTAGAAAGTAAGAAGTGAGAAGTGCCAATCCTGCTTCTCACTTCTTACTTTTCACTTTTCACTTCTTGCTGCTGCTCCGCCCGGTTCAACTGCCATAGAATAAAGCGCACCCGGCCCGACATGGCCGTGGCGATATTCCACAACAAATGGGTCCCCAATACCGCATCATCCTCACACAGAGTTAGCAGCCGTTGCCGCTCCAGGGCCAGAATGGCGGCCCCCTCTTTCCCGGCAATCAGGTCGGCGCTGCGCTGCCCCAGGTCCAGCATCGACAGCTCCCCCGTAATTTGCCCCGGCCGCAGCGAGGTCACTAGCTGCACTTCTTCGTGACGATGCTGGCCAGGGTCGAAGCTGTCCGGGTCTTTCCATACCTCCACTGTACCGGAATGGATAATAAACAGTTCATGGGTCATTTCGCCGGCATGGGCCAGCACTTGCCCCGCTTCATATTGGCGAAACTCACATTGAGCCGCCAGCCGTGTGCGCTGCGGCAGATTTAAATCATTGCCCACGTCCGAATGGGCTAAAAATTGGGCCAGCTCTTGTATCCGCACCAGCTCCTCATCCCCGACCGGCGTGTACAGTTCGGCACTGCCCAGCGGCAGCCCCAAGAAGGCGGCCGTACGTCGCCGTGTGGTATCCGGCGTTTCAAAGTGAGGCCAGTGACCCGCCAGGGGGATGATGCGCAGATCGGCTTGCGGCCACTCATCGGCCACCACCCCTGCATCACGCAGAGGCACAGTATTGTCTTCCGCTCCCCACAAAATGAGCGTCGGCGTTTCCAGTTCGCCCAGACGCCCGCGCAAATCATTTTCCCGCATCGCCCGAAAACATTCCGCCCGTACCTGACCCTGCCCCGGTCGCCGCGCATCCAGCCGAATCCGTTCGTAGTCAGCTTTGGTAATGCCGGAGCGCTCGGCAAAAAGGGCCGGCCGCATCAGCCGGTCGGTAACGCCTACCACCGAGCCTTCTACGGCCGAAACAATCAATCTGCCCAGCCCAAAGCGTTCCAGCAGGGTAATAGGGGAGATAAAGAGGTTGATAAAGGTGGAGAGACGGCCGCTAATGGTCGGACTCAGCAGCACCATCCGGTCTACCAGCACCGGATACCGTAGAGCCAAAGAGAGGCTGATCATCCCTCCCATAGAGTGGCCGACCAAAACCACGGGGCTGTCGCTGACCTGGCTGCTCAGGTCGGCCAGGACTTCCACGTAGCGATCAATGGTGGTGCGTCCCGACAGGCGCGGCGATTGACCATACCCGGGCAGGTCGATGGCCAGGCAGTGGAAACGCTGGGACAGCAGCCCCAGCATGGGCGACGTCGCATACCAGGAGCTGGACCAGCCGTGAATGAGCAGAGCGACCTGCCGCCCCGGCTTGCCCGCCTCCATGGCGTGAATCTTTTGGCCCCGAATGTCAAAGATGCGGGATTGGTAGGGGGTATTTGATTGGTCCATAAATTGCCTGAAAGGGGACGGAGGACCGAGGACGGAGGACGGATAGATCCGTCTTCGGTCCTCCGTCTTCCATTACTCAATGGTAAAGATGAATCCTTCCGAACGGCCGAATACATCCGGGAAAAAGCTCTCATAGGCCACGGCCGGTCGTACCTGGAAATCGCCCGGTATGTTCGTTTGCAAATAGTAGCTGTACTGGTAGGTTCCGGCCGGCAGGAAGGGGGCCTGGAAGATCACCTGGTCATCCCCATATTGGATGTGGCTAAAATAGGACCAGCCCCAATAGCCGTAGCGGTAGGGAGTGTCCAGCCGTTCCATAGCGCCGGCCAGGCTGGGGTCGCTGATAGTCAGGTTGGGGTCAACGGCCGAAGCCCCGGCCGGCAGCGGGTCTGCCAGCGTCACATAGAGCCGGTCATGGGGCAGGATAAGGGTTAGCTCGACGCGCACCCGCTCGCCGGCGGCAATACTGGTGAGCGGCCGACAATCCTCTGTGGCCGGGTCACAGTCGGCAGGTGAGTCCGGTGTTCCTGGAGTGAGGGCGCCCGCTCGCGGCATGCCTCGGAGAGTGGGGAGATGGGCGACCGGGGCGGGTCGACGGCGGCGCGTCTCCGTGTCTTCGCCAGGTCAGGGGCAGCGGAGGGGACGCCAGGCCATCGACCGCGGCGACCGTCGCT
>JAWOIM010000063.1:0-4148 GCA_046484685.1 Chloroflexota bacterium
GGGCGACCCTGGCTGGAATGCCTGCGCTTCGGAGCGGGAGGCCGAGCAGTACAGCGTCCTCTTCTGGCTGTGGGAAATTGGGCCGGACCATTGGCCCTTTTTGGAAAAATTGACGCCGCTGTTTGTGGCCGGGGAGCGGCTGCTGGTGCGCTGGCTGCGCCGCTACAGCGCCCATTGTTATCTGGTAGCCAAAAAAGATGTATAAGTTTGTTTTTTTTCGTAGTTGGTTACGTACAAGGCATATTGCGTATTGCGTATTGCGTATCCAGGAGACAATACGTAATACGCAATACGCAATACGGACTGGTGGACCCCTATGAGATTACGGGCGCAGCGCGTAATGACCTCTATGGGGGCGCGGCAGGGTGTTATTATGGCTGGGGCCACGCTGGTAGCCGGTGGGTTTGATTACCTGGTCAACGTGGTTATCGGCCGTATGCTGCTGCCTACCGAATTTAGCATCTTTATAGCCGTGACGGCGCTGCTGCAAGTGGCGGTGCATGTGGCCAACGTCATCCGCAACGTGGTAGCCTTTTACACGGCCGAATTGACCGTTCAACCTAATGCTACGGCTAAAATCGGTGTTTTCTTGCAGCGGCGTTGGCGTTGGGTGCTGCGTTGGGGTCTGGTCGGCACGGCCGTTATGGCCTTGCTGTCACCCCTCATTGCCCGGCTGATGGGTATCGACTCCCCCTGGCCGCTCTGGGCCGGCAGTCTGACCCTCTTTATGCTCTTTTTGCGCCCTGTGACCGATGGTGCCCTCCAGGGCTTGCAGCGCTTTTTAGGGCTGGGGACGATTCAGGTGTTGCAGGCGGTCCTGCGTTTTGGCCTGGCCCCCCTGCTTATCTGGCTGGGCTTGGCCTCAGTAGGAGCGCTGCTGTCGCTGCCGCTGGCCATGGCCGGGGCGCTGCTGCTGGCCCTCTGGCTGCTGCGCGGCTACTTTGGTCCCCTTTCCGGTGATGAAATAGCCCGCCCCGTCAGTTGGAACTACTCAGCTCTGACGCTGGTGGGGCTGCTGGCTTTTGCTCTGATGGTCAATGTAGATGCTATTCTGGTCAAACGGCTCTTGGGCGCGGTGATAGCCGGCGATTACAGCCCGGTGGTGACATTGGGTAAAATCAACCTCTTTATCCCCCTGGGCATTGGCCTGGTCTTTTTCCCCAAGGCCACCCAGCGACAGGCGGCCGGCCGGGATGCACGGCCGGTGCTGCTGCTGGCGTTGGCGGCCACGCTGCTGCCGGGGTTGGGCCTTACGGCCGTTTACTTCCTTTTCCCCGGCTTTCTCGTGCAAACCATCTTTACCAATGCCTACGCCGATCCGGGGCTGGTATTGGGGCTGGTCGGGCTGGCGACGACCCTCTATGCTGGCGTCAACATCTGGCTCAACTATGCCCTGTCGCTCGGCCGGCGCTCCTATGTCTACGGCCTGGCCTTCATCGTTATTCTTCAGGTGGCAGCCATGCTTCTGTTCCCCATTGATTTGCAGACGATTGCCCTGATCATGGTCACGGCCGGTTTGATGGCCAACCTGATGGGCGCCGCTACCATGCTGCGCTCATCGATTTAGGCTTTGTCGTGCCAGGCACGGGGCGAAAAGTCCTGGTCAAATATAGTCCTGATGCCCCGTGCCTGGCACTGTGTGAGTTCGTATTCACGCTTATCTCGTGCTACAATCGGCACGGAAGAGGTTGGTAAGTTATGTTATGCTGGCTGTGGTTGGTCTTTGACCGTGCCACCTCTGGTTAACAGGGAAGGTGCAATGTGTTATCAGTGATAGAGACACCTGTACGCAAACGATTGTTTACCGTAGATGAGTATTACCGGATGGCCCAAACCGGTATATTGTCCCCATCTGATCGGGTGGAGTTGATACAAGGAGAAATTGTGGCTATGAGTCCGATAGGTCCGCGTCATGCCTCAATTGTGAGCCGATTGATTCATTTATTCCAACCGCGTGTAGGAGAGCGGGCTATCGTTACGGCCCAAAGCCCTGTTCACCTAGATACACAAAGCGAACCAGAACCGGATTTGATGCTGCTTCACCCGCGTGATGACTTTTACGCCGGCGCCCATCCCCGGCCATCCGATGTGTTACTGCTGATAGAAGTAGCCGATTCATCTCTGGCGTATGATCGGGATGTAAAAAGTGTGTTGTACGCTGCTGTCGGTATTGGTGAGTTTTGGCTGATTGACCTGGTGGCCGAGCGCATTATAGTCCACCGTCAGCCGACCGCTGATTGTTTTCGGCAAATGCGAATTTTTCTGCCCGGTGAGCAGATTGCACCCCAGGCGATCCCTGATCTATCGTTGCCGGTTGCCGAGATTTTGGGGCGCTAAATAACATCTCAAACACAGGACTACGGGCAGCTTGTCAGCTTTGAGGCCAATAAGACCGAAGATGGCCTTCTTCCTTCTTACTTCCCACTTCTTACATTTTTACTGCTCGCTCAGTGCGTAGAGTGACCAATGGTCAATAAACCAGCCGTTGTTGGCCATGACAAAGCGGTTGCGGAAGGAGGCACCCAGTCGCACCGTGCCCGCTTCGGTGACAGTAAAGTCGTAGGTGCGGGTGTTGTGCTGGCCAATGTTTGAGCCTTGCCAGCCGGTGCCGCCGTTGTTGTGAATAATACGTACTTCGGCTGCTAAGGGGTCCCCGGCAAAGATTTTTTGGTTACCACTATAGCCGGCAACGGTGTCGGGAAAGTAGCGAACGGTTAGCCGGTAGCTGCCCGGCTGCAGGACCAGGTCGGTAAAGAGGCTAAAGCTGGTGGGGGCGCCCCCTTTGAACGCTTTGACCGTTTTATCCCCATCAAAAATAAAGAGGTTTTGCTCATGAGCGGGCAGGTCAGGGCGTGGGACCACGCGCACTTCGGGACGGAAGAAGTTGCCGGGGGCACCTGGTTCCAGATTGACGGGGCCTTCGTCGGTGGTAAGCTGCCAGCCGTCGGGTATTTGCAGCTCATTGTAGAGATAGAAGTACCAATCCCCTTCAAAAGAGGGGTTGGGCAGCAAGTTGGGCCCCTGAACAACCGGTTCGGCTGCGGGCGGCGCAGCAGTTGGCGCTGCCGGGGCAACGGGAGTGGCTGCCGCCACTACAGCTTGCTCCACGCCGTCCCAACCGGGAATCGTCAGCTCCTGGCCCACAACCAGGATAGAATTGGTGGTCAGGTTGTTGGCAGCGAGAATCGTCTCTACAGCCGTTCCTGTTTTGCGGGCAATAAGCGACAGATTATCGCCGGCCCGGATTGTGTAGGTGCTGCCGGCAGGCGTAGTAGCGGTTGGTTCCGGGGTAGGCTCAGCTTCGACGGTGGCAGCCACGGCCGTTTCGGTTGATTCTGGGGTGGCTGTTACCACTACTGCGACCAGGCGGGTAGTTTCCACAGCTACTTCGACTGTTTCAATTTCTGTCACCACGCGGGTTACTTCGATAGTGACGGGCACTTCCCGGAGTACATCACGGGTCACTTCAATTTGCTGTGGTTCGGCTGTGCAGCCGAGGGCCATTACCAGTAAAGCAATAACTGTTAAGAAAAAACGTAAATTCATTAAACATGCTCCTGTTTGTTTCCGAGTCGGCCGTTGCTGGCTACTCTAGTTTTTTACAACGCTGGCTATTATAGTCAGTTGCACCCAGTTAGGGTAGATGCGTTCATGTGGCAGGTGGGCTATACTTATAAGCTGTTTGTAAAAAAAGTAACAAAGGGTAAGATCAACTTTATGGAAAAGATTCGCTGCGGCATCGGTATTGCCGCGCATAACGAGGAAGCCAATATCGGTAAGCTGCTGGATCGGGTGCTGGCCCAGGAGTTTTATACGGTCGATCTGGCCGAGATTGTCGTGATCAGCAGCGGCAGCACTGACGATACCGAAAATATTGTGCGGGAGTATATGGCTAAAGACGGCCGTATTCGCCTCCTCATCCAGGAAAAACGGGAAGGGAAGGTAGCGGCCGTTAACCTTTTTATTCGCGAAGCCGGCGAAAAAATATTGGTCCTATGCAGCGCCGACCTCTGGCCTGAATATGACGCCATCGAAAAATTGGTGGCCCCTCTGGCTGACCCCGACATCGGCATGACAAGCTGCCGGCCCGTGCCCGTCAACGACCCTGCTACCTTCATGGGCTTTGCTGCCCACCTGCTCTGGGACCT